>JAGADO010000032.1 GCA_017613535.1 Clostridia bacterium
TAGGTGTCGTTTACTACCTCTTCGGAAGTCATTTCGTCAGACGTGATGTTATAGGCGATCCTTCGGAAGAGCTGCCCGTACTTTTCTGCTGTAAGCTCAAGCGCCCGCTCGTCGCGCGCGAAAAACAGTTCCAGAATTGTCTGGTCTGTATTCAGTTTCTCTCGGTCTGATTGTTTCATTCCCGTCTCCGTGAAAGCTGCTTTCATTGAATATGCTGCATTTTTAATGCGTTCGGTTGCGCTTCGGACAGATTTTTTTCAGGAGCATGCAGCTCCGCCTGCCAGAGTTTGTTCCGGACAGATTATAACACAAAAGGCGACGGAGGCCAAATGCACAGACTTTTTTAACAGAGTTGCTTTTCTGGGCTTTGCGTGATAGTATTATAAAAGGACGAAAACCATCAGTTTCCGGACTCGGGGAGGGATTTCATAATGTTTAAGCAGAGAGCATCGTTAATTAAATTAATCGGCGTTTTAGCGCTGGTTTTGACTGCGATCGCGATTGTAATCGTTGCTGCGCCGGCCGCCAAAGTAAACGCGGCGATCACCGGTCTGGACGGCAGCGGAACCTACGCAGATCCTTACCGGATAAAGTCGGTTGAGGATCTCAAGACCCTTTCGGCCAACGTTAAAAACGGCAACGACTTCAAAGACCTGCTCGTGTTCCTGGAGTATGATCTCGATATGAGCGGCGTCACTTCCTGGGAGCCCATAGGTACCGAATCCACTCCGTTCGCCGGCACTTTCGACGGCAGAGGTCATTCCATAACCGGATTCACCGTTTCCGATGAATCAATGGACTATGCGGGATTGTTCGGGTGGAACGAAGGCACGCTGACGAATCTCACGCTCAGCGGCACGGTAAAAGGCAAAGATAACGTCGGCGGTATCGCTGCCCGCAACAACCGTTCCGGAACCGTCATCAACAGCACGTTCAGCGGCTCGGTCAACGGCCAGAATAACGTCGGAGGCATCGCCGGCTTCAACGACGGTATAATAGAGAACTGCTTCAACGAGGCGGCGGTGAACGCAGGCGAAAAAGGCGGCGGCATCGCCGGAACCACGTCATGGGTCATCACCAGCTGCACCAACAGAGGGGTGATCAAGGGCAATAAATATATCGGCGGCATTGCCGGAAGATCCGAGGGCGGAACGATCACCGGCTGTCTGAATGCCGAATTCGCCGACGTCACGTCCGAAGTAACAGGCGGAGATGCATACGCTGGCGGCATTGCCGGCGAGGCTAAAGGTGAGATCTATTACTCCACAAATAAGGGAAACGTGACCTGCAAAGGTCAGTGCGCGGGCGGTATCGTCGGATATGGTTCTGACCTCGCCGTTTCAGAGTGCATAAACGAAGGCAACGTGAACAGCAACGGCAGCGAGCGCACGGGCGGCATCATAGGCGCGCTTACGGCTGACACGAGCGACCCCAAGAGTATCACAAACTGCACCAACCGGGGCACGGTGTCCGGCGGTTCCAAGACCGGCGGCATCACCGGTTCCGCAAAATATTGCAGCATCGAAAACTGTATCAGCAACGGAAACGTAACCGGCGGCGGCAGGACTGGCGGTATTGCCGGAGAACTTCTAAGAGGTTCGGACATCGACAAATGTACCAGCACGGGAAAAATCACCGGAAGCGAAAATGTCGGCGGTATCGCGGGAATACTGGACCACAGCGAAGACCTGCTCAATTCCATCAACCGCGGAGACGTAACAGGCTCCGGCAAATGCGTTGGAGGCATAGCCGGATATGCCGAATGGGACTTTGAAAATGATATAGGCAGAGCAAGGATCAGATACTGCACCAACCACGGAGACGTTACCGGCAAATCAAATACAGGCGGCATTGCCGGCCGCAGCAACGCGAATATTTCAAATAATATCAACAAGGGTGACGTTGAAGGCACTGAGTATACCGGCGGTATCGTCGGTTATACAAATGACGGATCTGAGACGCTGCAGATCGATATTAACGAAGGCGACGTCAGCGGGACCAAAAAGGTCGGCGGAATTTGCGGATTCCATAGTTCCAATACTATAATCAAATGCCACAATAAAGGCGACGTGTCAGGCAACGTTGACGTAGGCGGCATAGTTGGCCACAGCGTACCTGTGGACGTAGGTTGTGACGTAAAATATTGCATCAACGACGGCGACGTAAGAACCAAGGGGTCTTCCGATGAAGATACTACTGTCGGCGGTATCGTCGGTTACGGAAAAAAAGTCACAGTGACAGAATGCGGAAATACCGGCGACATCGAAGGCGATGGTATACATGCCGGCGGTATTATCGGTTATGGTGACAACGCAACCATCATCGACTGTTACAACCGCGGTGCCGTATATGCATATAGATATGTCGGCGGAATTATTGGGCATTTTCGAAACAATGTTAATATGATCAGGTGCTACTGCTTCGCGCCGGATGCTCATCCCAAATATTCCGGTCAGGACGGTATCGACTGTATTTATTACGAAGCCAACAAATATGGATTATGCGGAGGTCTGGCAGGGGGAAGGTATAATAACAGTACTCCGTACAGCCTCGAGGACAATTACTGGTGGTCCGACTGTTCCGACTACGCGCTGGGCTGGGTCCATGAGTTCGGCATTCTTTCCGGCGACGGTTACGACTATTTCTACTATCAGAAGCGCTTCAAGGATCCTTCATACTTTAAGGGCTGGGATTTCAATAATACCTGGGTCGTGAAGGGCGACGCTCCCGTAAACCGCAGGGCGCAGAACATTAATCCCAAGGGCGGCGTCGGAGGCGCGGGCGGCACGGGCGGAACCGGAGCTGCGGCGGTGACCGTTTTGACCCGTGTCTATATCACCAATTTGAGTGAAATGAAGGCTTTCCGCGACAGCGTCAATAACGGCGAATCATATCAGAACATTGACGTTTTCCTTCAGACCGACCTCGATTTTTCCGGTTCGGGCTGGACTCCCGTCGGCATTGACAGCGAACATCCGTTCCGCGGCAATTTCTACGGACAGGATCACGTGATCAAGGGGCTGAAAGTTGACACCACCGGATACGGCGGACTTTTCGGCGTCAATTACTACGGTATGATCCAGGATCTCTGGGTATACGGAAGCGTTAAAGGAGGCGGCTACAGCGTCGGCGGCATCGCAGGCCTCTCCACCGGTTCGATCAAAAATTGCGTTTTCATCGGCGACGTGACTTCCACCGCAGAGGAAGGCTATGCGGGCGGCATCGTCGGCGGATACGGAACCTTAGGCGGCGCCGGCATGATCACCGACTGCCTCCACGTAGGCAACGTATCCGGTTCAGGCACATCAGTGGCCGCAGGCGGTATCGTCGGCAATAAAGTAACTGATCGCTACAGCGTGGCCAATTGTCTCCAGATCGGCAGCGTTACCGGTAAAAGTAATAAAGTCGGCGCCATTGCGGGCAGCGGCAACCAGATGAGCACGATCTCCCATTGCTTTGCCGCGGAAGGCTCTTCGAACAGCCTTTTCGGTAAATACAGCGGTTCTGCCCCTGCGCAATGCTATTTCTTTTCCGCAGAACAGTTGATCGATCCGGACAGTTTCCTTAACGTTTATAACAGCCACTGGTATATAGGCTTCGATGCCGGTTACACCTGGGGCATCGGCTGGGAATACCCGATACTTGAGCAGTTCTCCGAATATATCACACTGGTCCCACTGAACGATAAAGACGATTCACGTATCGTGTGGCTGCCCAGGACCGAAATGGTTGTCCCCTCCTCCGCGTATACGAGAGACGGCTACGCGTTCGACTCCTGGAACACGGAGCGCGACGGCAGCGGAACTAAATATGTTGCCGGAGACACGGTCCCGGCGAACGCGGTATTGTACGCCCAATGGAACACGGTGGATTACACGATCACCTTTGCCGATACCGGCGAAGTTATGCATTACAACATCGAAAGCACCGGCACGCTTCCATCCCGCCTGAGAGATCATTATTCGTTTGACGGCTGGAAAGTAACCGGCGCGGACGGAAACTGGGCCGACGGCGAGATCGTTGCCGGCGGAGAGCTCCTGACAGGCAGATTCGGCAGCGTACGGCTTGCCGACCAGTGGAGCGAACTTCCGAAACATACCATAACCTGGCGGATGGACGACGGTAAGCTCATCGATACTACGACAGTCGAAGATGGTAAGATGCCTGAACACGCCGATCCGGTCAAGGAAGCGATCCCCGAGTATAAGTTCGTCTTCACAGGCTGGTCGCCCGAAGTGGCAGAGGCGCAGAACGATACTGAATATACCGCGACGTTCGAGGCAGTTAAAAGATCTTATACCATAACCTGGAAGGACGACGAAGGGACCGTCATCGATACCACGGAGGTGGAATACGGAACGGTTCCTGCCCATGAGGACGCCGCTAAGACAGAAACAGCCGAATATACCTACACCTTTGCCGGCTGGGATCCTGCACCAACCGCAGTCGTGGGAGAAGCTGAATATATTGCCAGGTTCGACAAGGTCAAAAGGTCCTACACGATCACCTGGAAGAACGACGACGGTACGGTCATCGGCACCACCACCGTGGAATACGGCACGGTACCCGCTCACGAGGACCCGGTCAAAGAGAGTAACGCACAATACACTTACACGTTTGCGGCCTGGTCTCCCGAGCCCGCGGCAGTCACCGGCGATGCGGAATATACGGCAGTATTCACCGACAATGTAAATAGCTACGTAGTTACCTGGAAGAACGACGACGGATCCGTCATCGATACTACCGTGGTGGAATACGGCACTGTACCCACTCACGCCGCTCCTGTAAAAGAGAACACTGCGGAGTACACTTACGAGTTCGCCGGCTGGAAGCCCGAAGTGGTGGCGGTCACCGGAGAAGCCGTATACGTGGCGGAATTCACGGCTGCCAGAAACTCCTATACGATCACATGGAAGAACGACGACGGATCCGTGATCGACACTACCGTGGTGGAATACGGCACGGTACCGGTGCACGACGATCCGGTTAAAGCGAACACCGCGGAATTCACCTACAAGTTCACAGGCTGGAGCCCCGAAGTTACGGCAGTCACCGGAGAAGCCGTCTACGAGGCCGTATTTGGCGCGGTTAAGAACTCCTATACCGTGACATGGCTTGACGACGACGGAAGCGTCATAGATACCGTTACGCTTGAATACGGCGAGATCCCTGCTCACGATGATATGACGAAGAGCGGCGACTCCTACAACACGTACGAATTTGCGGGCTGGACTCCCGATATCAGCGCCGTCACAGGCGAAGCGTCGTATACGGCAGTTTACACGGCAACCAAAAACAGTTACGAAGTGAAAGACGCTGACAAGATCTCCTGGACCAAAGGCAGCGGCGAGTCTGTTACCGTGACGGTGATCCAGACAGGCGCCGAAGACAGGTCGTTCGAAGACTTTAACGGAATCGGGATCGACGGCGTTGATTATGAGATGGACGGCAGCTACACCGTTTCTAAAGGCAGCACCGTTGTGACGCTCCTGCCCGCTCTGCTCGAAGGGCTGGACAAGGGCGAACACACCGTGACATTTAAGTTTATCGGCGGCGAGGCAACGGTTCAGCTGGAAGTCATAGAAAAAATCATCGTTCCCATTCCTGCTACCGGCGACGGCAACGATTTGTTTATCGTGATCCTTGCCGTTACCTGCGTTTCGGCAATGGCATTGGTGTTCGCCAGGAAGCAGAGAAAGAGAACGAGTGAAAGATGATTAAATAGCGGGTGCTTTTATTCGCGGGCAAGCTTGTAAATCAGGTCGTAGGCGAAGGCCAGGTCTTCGATCGAGCAATGGTTCTGGACAAAATGCGTTGTGCAGCAGATCCAGCGCTTGCCCCGGAGCAGCCCGAACACGCGGCGGATCTCTTTCTCCAGCTCATCGCGCCCGACGAGCCCCAGAACCGTCTGGATGCAGATACCGCCCAGGATCGCGAATTTGTCCTGGTATTTGTCCAGATACAGGTCGTACGACATGCCTGCGCTCTCCTGCCAGGGATGCACCACGTCGAGCCCGAGCTTTTCGATACCGTCCGTAACTTTGACGATACATCCGTCAGAGTGCAGCGAACAAAACGCGCCGCGTGAATGCACGTAGTCAACGACGCGCTTCATGTGCGGATAAATGATCTCCCACCAGAGGCGCGGGTTAAACATAAGGTCTTTCTGGGCGCCCCAGTCGTCCGAAATGTGCACCATATCGATGCCAAGATCGATGCAGTGGCCCGCGAATTTAACGGTCCACTCCGCCTGGCGGCGGTACAGTTCGTCAAGCTCATCCGGGTACATTGCCAGGTACAGGAGCTGGTTTTCGATACCGAACACTCCGTTGAACTGCTCGAAAAAGCCGGGCGTCTGCACGTAGCAGAAGCGGCCCCGCGCTTTGTGGAAATCAAGCGCGTCTTTCAGATTCTTATATTGGTCAATGACGTCCGGGTCTAAAAAGATGTCTTCGTCGAGAAGCAGGTCCGGCGTCATCTCTTCATTTTCGGCGCGCAGGCGGTTAAACACATCTTCCCTGAAACATCCGGGACCGCCGAACAGGTGTGCCGCGTCAAATTCGTATTTGTCCTCGAATGCCTGGACGGAACCGTATGCCTGCGTCAGTTCATTTGACAGATTTGCGGCGACCCAGCCGTAGATAGGCTGACGGTCGGTGGGTTTGCCCAGTATAGTGTTGCGTACTCTTTCGGTGCTGTCCATATTTTCTGCTCCTTCCAAAACTAAGCGAGTTGACACTGAACCCGTACATCAGAATGGGCCTTGATTTTCGTCTGTAATTGTAGCATACTCTTGTCCGCTTTTCCAACCGGTTCAGGCGCCGGTTTGTCCGCTTTTCCAACCGGTTCGGGCAATGCAGGTGTATCGGCACAAACGAACGAACTTTGGATGGAATACCAGGACAATTTTTGGCGTCTATATAAGTGAGGAGACGCTTTGAAAAGCGGCGATTATGTATGGGTAATTTTATGAGCGACAAGGAATTGGTTCTGTTGTTTGACCGTCGGGACGAGGCGGCCATAGCGGAGCTTGAACGCAAATACGGAGCCAGATGCCGGGGGATCGCTATGGGCCTGCTGAAGAACCAGGCTGACGCGGATGAGTGTGTGAACGATGCATTCCTGAAGGTCTGGAACAGTATACCGCCTGCAGCACCGGAAAAGTTGTCCGCCTACGTGGAAAACATCGTGCGAAACAAGGCCATTGACCGCTATCGAAGAGAAAGGCGCGAAAAACGGATCCCGCCCGAGAACATCGTGGCCATTGACGACCTGGAGGAACTGCCGGAAAACGAGCCGGACGGAGCATCTGCCCGGGAGATCGTTGACCTTATAGCGGAATACTTAAACGGGATCGACAGGAAAAAGCGGCTCATTTTTATCGGCCGGTATTATCGCGAACGGTCGATGAGCGAACTGGCGTCGGAACTGGGAGTGCCTGAAGGAACTGTTATGTCCTCGGTCCACCGCACCAAAAAGGGTCTGGTGGAATTTCTGAAAAAAAGGGGAGTATCAATATGAATGAGGAATCGCTTGCAAAATACATTAAAGCGCTGCCGGACAATATGCTGAACGAATATGATGCTGCTGCAGCTGCCGGAGCTCAGGGTAATGCCGGAGCCGGGACGGGCGGGACAATATCGGGGCGGACCGGGGGCAATAAGAACCGGTTTCCTTTCATTGCCCCCTTGCTTGTGCTGGTCGGGGTCATTATTGCGGTTACCGCTGTGATCATTGCCCGGAACAATAGAAAAAATCATAATATTGTCCTTTCCGAAGACCCTTCCGGGATGACATCCGCTGCTACTACGCTCAGTCCTGCCGAAGCACAGACTCCGACAGAAGTGGCGGAAACGCCGGAATTCACAGATACGCCTGCGCCTACGGCTACAACTGCTCCCACAGATACGCCTGCACCTACGGCCACGCCTGAGCCCACCGGGACGACTGCACCTACGGCCACGTCCGAGCCTGCCGGTACGCCTGCTCCCACAGACGTTTCGCCCGAGGACGTAATAATATCTCTCTGCATCGAACAGAACGGGAAGAAAATATATCCGTTAAATCCCGATCCCCTTCGGCGGACGGAAGATACTCCCGGTATTTTAAGGGTTCTCGATAATCTCCCTGATGATCTCAGCCAGATAAAAGCAAATGCACCGGTAATATACTCTGAAGACCCGTTTTCATTAGTATGGAATTTCCAGCCTAAATCACCGGAATGGATCAAAGCCGGATACCGGGAATATGAATATTGCTGGATAGTTGAAAAGGGCGAAAACGGTGCTGAGGAAAACAAACTGCAAAGATTTTCTGCAGAGAGTGAAGCGAAATTCAAGGCAGAAGTGACACGTTACCGCGACGTAGGAAATCGCAGGTATCTGGCAGTGATCCTGCACAAAGAAGTTGAAAACGGTTACGATCTTGTTTTCCCAACATACGTTTTCTGCTTTGTGACCGGGAGCGCTGATTCGACTCCTACGCCGGCGCCTACGGCAGCAGCCACACCCATACCGGGGCGCATCGATCATCTTGATCCGGTCATTACAAAAGGAGAATTGCAGGTGGGAGAATCTCTGCAATTGTCCTACCGGACATATCCTGAAAATTACGATTACGGCACGGTAAGGTGGAAGCTGACCTTCGGATTCGACTGCGCTTCCCTTGACCCGGAAACAGGCGTATTGACCGCCCTGAAGCCCGGTTCAGTCGGAGTACTGCCCTACGTGGTGGAGTATGAGACTAAAAACAGTCCTGCGGGACTTGTCATTACCGAGAAGTACGAAGAACCGGATTATTACGTGCCGAAGCATGATAAGGAACTGTCCGAAAAGTACAGACCGGATGCAGTCGTTTCAGGAGACGGCTGGACGGAGGAGCGTATCAGGATCAGAAACAGTTTCCTGGTATATAACGGCCAGACTCCCGATGATCTGCCGAAATATAAGCGGAGAACCACGGATGACTATTCGTACGGAAACAGTCCTTATGAGAATGATCTGGTTTTGTTTGTAAGGTTCTATGACCATGCATATATGGACACGACGCTCCATAATAGAGCGATTGCCCTGAAGGGAATAAAAGTGACCTTTACGGACGCTGTGACCGGTGAGACGGTGGGTTATTCATATACTAACGCAGACGGCATCGCCATGTTCACTGTTAAAAAGCAGGAGATCGATTTTATCGTTTCGGCGGAAATACCGGGATATAACAATTCGAATCCCGGATCGGAAGAATACAGGCATATCATTTACCCCGGAGGTGGAGATCAGAACGGTTTTGAAGATAATGTTGCGTATTCGGGACCGTATACAAACTCTGGTATCGTAAGGTCGTATTCCATTCGCGTATTCGGAAACGACGCCGCGGAATACACATTTAAGGTTTTGAACGCGGCTACAGGTGCTGTTTTAGACGGCGGCGTTATAACGTTTTATTATGAAGGCAGCTATATTTTCTCTTACGGCGAAAATGATAAGCCTGTTTTCTTCGCATATGATGATTACTTCGCCCTGATCGAAAGAGTGACGTATACATACGGAGAAAGATATCCGCGGAAGACCGTGGAATGCACCTTCGAACGCAGCGGCAATACCGTTATTATCTACGCTCAGATACCGCAGGACGAGCCTCAGATACGGATCGACCGGGCGTCAATAGTTGACTACCCGACCACGATGCATGTTGGCGAGTCAGTGAAGCTTTCTTACGTTGCCTATCCCGAAACTTACAATTACGGCACGGTCAAGTTCAGACTGGTACGGGATGAGGATTGCGCGTACATTAACCCGGATACCGGTGAATTGATCGCACTCAAACCGGGGTCAATAGCGGTGGAAGTTTACGTTGAAGAATATGATTTCGCCGGATGGTTTACCGGAAGTCCGGTCGGAATAAAGATCGTAGAATAAGAAAAGCCCCGCAAAAGCGGGGCAGGCCTGTCATGCCCTGATATATTTCCCGAGCCTGGCAGCCCATTCCACCAGCCCCAGGATGTCGTTGGACATCATGCCCCGGAGACCGACGTCGTATATCTGAGCCCAGACAGCCTCGGAATCATTGCCTTCGGAGTCAATTGTCCAGCATCCGAAGAACGTGCGCGGATGTGCTTTCACCAGAGCGCGGATGACGTTGTTCGTATCGGTGTCGGTGCCAACGAACGCGCCGTTCACGATAATGCCGGAGTTGGTCAATGACTCTTTCTCCAGCGTTTCGGCGTACGGCTCCGCAGTGCCGCGACCGGTCCAGCCCCTTAAGTAGAAGTACATTTTGCGGCCGTATGTGTCGTAAAAATACTGCTGTATCATCAGCGCTTCGTCTGCGTCAAGCGTGCCTTCCTCGGTTTCGTCGATGGTGCCGTACGCGATGAGCACGGATTCAAAATTATCGGTGCGCTCCATATAAGGTGCCAGGTAGCGCTTTTTGCTAAGAGGCTGGATCTCCTCGATATCGGGGAGTTCCGCATATCGCCACAGCTTTTGCTTGTCCAGAATGTAGAAAAACCGGCCGCGGGCAGCCACGAGGCATTCCTCGAGCGTGGGAATTACGTACGGAGTGACCGCCGCGTCAGCGCCGCCCGAGCCCTCTTTAAGACGTAATTCACGCACCTGCTCCAGAGTCCAGTCGCCGATCTTATCGGACTCAGGCAAGCCGTTTTTACCGGCCTTGTCCGCGAAATCCGTTGTCCGCGAAAGAGTGTTGTCGTGCAGGATCACAGGGACCTTGTCCTTGGTGAAGCGCAGATCGATCTCGACGCAGTCGCCGCCCATTGCCCAGACTGAAATGATCGCTTCGATGGAGTTTTCCGGATATCTGTGCCAGTCTCCGCGGTGGGAGGCGGTGAATACGCGGCGCGTGTCCGTGCGCTCGAGGCAGGCGATTTTAGCGTTGTAGTCGAGCATTCCGGCGGGTGTCGTCCATTCGCCCAGCCAGTGGAGGGGGAGGAGCGTCGGGTCGTCAATGTACGCTTCGCGCTCAGGGGCTTTGTAGTCGATGAGCGGTTCTCCGGCTGAAATTCCGTCCGCCAGGGCAGTTTCGCCGTCAATGCCTTTCCCGTTTTTTACGTATGCCTCAAAAAACGCTCCAAACGCCATTTTAAGCGCCCATTCGCTGCCGCCCTCAAACAATACCTGCCCGCCGGTTCCGAGCCGGACAATGTAATCGTCGTAGCCTCCGGAGCTGTTTTCTGTGAATATAAGGGTGGGAGATTCACCTGGCTCGCTGTCGGCGATTTCCAGCTCTTTTCCGCCTGCCCCGGTCAATATCTTATTTACGTGTGTTCTGAGTTCTTCGGCTTTTTCGTTCCGTTTAAGTGGCGTGTCTCCGGTCAATTCCGCGTATATGCGCAGTTCTTTCAGCGCCACTCCGCCGATCTTTACGCTTCCCACGTCGATCTTCCTGCTGCAGCCCGCCAGCGCGAATAATATGACCGCCGCCGCTGCTGCCGTGATGATCGCCGTGATAACCTTTAAACTTTTCATTCTTCTAATTCTTTTCATATTTATTCGATTCGCCTTGCAGGGCAATTATTCTGCCGTCAATTATATTATACCCTTCGCGGGTTTGTAAAGGCTGGCTCTTTTCCAACTCTTTTCCTGATTCCGTGAACGATTGACCAGATCTATCATTTTAAATGATCTCTCAATTAAGCAGCGCAAGAAGAGTTGTTCATTTTCGGGTTCCGGAGCCTGGACAGCGCCACCTAACGATGTATCCCAAATTATCAATATGAGGAAGAGGGATACATCCGGCACCCAATGATGTATCCCAAATTAGTGATATGAGAAAAAGGGATACATCCGGCGTCTCTCTAGTCCTGACTCGGTCATTTTTTATTGCGGGCGCTGCTCCCGTCATAGCAAAACTGCGGGATCAGTTCATCTGCTATGACGGAAATCATAAAATGTGTCCATTTTTCCAGTCTGGACGCCATCATCGTCATAGCAAAATAGTGAAATCAGTTCATTTGCTATGACGCAAATCGTAAAATGTGCCCGTTTTTCAGGCATAGGCAGCGCCCTCGTCATAGCAAACCAGCGATTTCCGAGCATTTGCTATGACGGACGTCGCCTTTTAGCGCTTCTGGAAGCAATGAAGCAGCGCCTGGACCAGGAAATGCGCTATACCTCGCGAATGGAACAGCAAAAAAAGCTCGATTTTAATAATCTGCCGTAAAATCCGTACCGCCGGGCTCCCGAAGGCAAAAATGAGCAACAGGGGGAGTGAACAGATCAATTGTTCTCGGAATCAGAAGAGAGACTAAAGGTTGCGATAATCGTCTTTTTTATATATAATATGCGCAACGGGCAGAGAAAGGATGACAAAAGCGATGAAAATGAAATATTTATTCAAAGCCTTGACATTTATACTTATCATATGCGTTGCCGCCGCATTCAGCGCGTGCAAGGATAAAAACGCAGCGCCCGGCCAAACACCGGAAGCGGAGCAGCCGACAGAAGAATTGATAGAAGAAATCGACCCGAAATACACGGATTTCGTGGTCAGAGGTAAAACCGTTGAGATCAGCACGCGCGAAGAGCTGTATGCTTTTGCCGCGCATATGAACGAAATCGATTACGATTACGATTTCCACGGATTTACGATCAAACTGATGAACGATATTGACCTCGATCCGTCGCTTGAGGGCGGCAAGACCTGGACGCCTCTCTACGTCGGCAGAATGCTGTCCAACGCTGTTTTTGACGGGCAGGGCCACACGATTAACGGCGTGACCGTGACGCCGGACGATCTTGAAGCGGAAGGGTACGAGGGCAACGTGTACGGTACCGGTTTCTTCGGCCTTGTCGATGTTTCGTTCACCGTTAAAAACGTGAAATTCACAAACGAAGTGATGGAAGCTCATTCCAAACATTGCGGAGGCGTCATCGGCTCCGTCGAGTACGGCGCTGACACAGTCGAGCTTGACCACGTTACCGTATCCGGCCTCACGCTCAACGGCGGGACCGGGTCCGAAAACAACCTTGACGGAATCAGCATCAGAGTAGGCGGCCTCGTTGGCGCCAGCATTCAGGATTCGACCGTCAATATTCACGATTGCGTGGTTGAGAATTCCAGCATCACCGGTTTCCACAACGTTTCCGGCCTGATCGGCTGCATCAACGAAGGGTATTACACGATCCGTGACAATAAAATTAAGAATGTTCATTTGAATTATTCTGCTTCTTACGCCGAAAATGTGAACTATAAAAACCCCGAATATTCCAGGTATTTTGCCGATCCGTTCTATTGCGTAAACAGTTTCTGGGGCGAGTATCACACTGATTATGATGTCGGCAACGGTAATATTTTCGAGGGGCTTGATTCGTACGATGTCAGGAACGAGATCCATTACAGCGGGGAAGAGGGCAAGAGCGCAGACTGTACGCCTAACAGCGACGGGTATTTTCCGGCGGTAGGCAACAGCCCGATCCGCCCCAGAAGCGAGAGGGGATACTGATCCGGTCAGGCTTCATCGCGAGATATGACGAACAAAAAACAGCGGTCGCACGTGAATCCGTGCGGCCGCTGTGTGTTTTAAAAACGGTCGGTCAAGGTATCGGCAGTTCGGGCAGTATTATGTTTCCGTTTTCGTCGATCTCAATGCCGCTGGTTGGTGTTGGAGCGGTTGTATGTCCGGGATCTTTTGTGACGGGATCATTGCCTGGCGTGGCCGTTGCAGGTTCGCGAGTCGCTTTCGTGGGAGCCGTGGTTGGAGTGATTTCGGGTCCTGCGGTTTCTGTGCTTGTGCCGGAAGGTTCGTCCGTGACGGAAGGGGTGTCCGTACCGGCAGGTATGGCCGTTTCCGCAGGCGTGTCAGTTTTCATCGGCTCGCCGGTTTCCGCAGGCTCTGCTGTCGCGGTGGGTCCGTCTGTTATGACAGGCCCGGCAGTCGCGGAAGCTTCGGCTGTTGCGGCAGGTTCTGCGGTCGCGGAGGTTTCGTCTGTCACTGCAGGCTCAACGGTTTCCGTACCTGGCTCTGTCTTCGAAGGATTTGAAGTGATGTGCGTCTCGGGCGTTTGCTTTTGGGCAGGGTTTGGCGTAGCGTCTGCAGGCTGTTCGACATGCGACGTACACGCGGACATGACCAGAACCGGCACGACCAGACACACAATCAAAATCAAAACGTTTTTAAAGAATGATTTCTTCATAACAATAATCTATCTCGCGGCAGGAATGCTTTGCCCTCCTTGTTTTTTATTATATAAAACAATCAGACAGATATCAACATTTTTTGCAAAAAAGCGCTTTTTTTGACTGTTTTTTGGCCTTCACCCAAAACGGGAAATGCATATTTGATTTGACACACAGAAAAAGCAAGTGATAAAATAAAGCAGCATACCACGAGAACCCGTCAGCATAAAACGATTTTTACGCTTGCTTTAACTATCTGCTTAAAGAAAAAAGCTCGTATTGACAAAACGGAAACGAGAACGGGAGGAAAGAAAAATGAACGGAACGAGAACGAAATTGACGCTAACCGCACTGGCAGCGGTTGTATTGTCACTGGCCTTGCTGACGTCTTGCTTTCTGCCGGGCGGCAGCGTGAACACTGCAGAAACGCCGGAACCGTCTGAAGCGGCTGATGCTCCAACCGATGCGGCGACCGGAGCCTCCGCGGATAACGCGACCACACCGCCCGAGGCTCCCACACAGCAGCCAACCGAAGCGCCGACGCAGGTATCCGCGCCTACGGAAAAACCAACTGAAGCACCTACCAAAGCACCGACGGAGGCACCCACGCCTACGGTTGAGCCGACCGAAGACCCCGCGGTTGTTTCTGCACAGCTCGCGCTAAAGTTCGCGCAGGAGCATACAGGCACCTGGACAACGAGTCAGATGTCGTACTTTATGCATTTTTATGTTTCAAACGGTACGCCGTACGTTACGCTGGGCGACTGGGCAATGGTCAGGCCTACGTTTACAGGCAAGATCACCGGCGCGGAATATGATAATTACGGACGCCTTTTGCTCCGCTTCGATTTTTCCGGGACAAAGTGGACTTCCCAGAACGCCGAGTACATGATATTCAGCGAGGGAGAAGAGAACGGATATCCGAAAATGACCATCACCAATGAGAAAGAGGAAAAAGGGTTCGGCTTCATCAAATACCCTTATTTCCAGTACCCGGTGAAGACACAGACGTCCGGATGCACGGTCTCCGAATTTATGCGGAATATTGACGGCTACTGGAACCAGTACGGCGATCTTAGCGGTTCCGGCTATTTGAAAGCATTCCTTGACGCTGACCGCGTCGTGATCCAGATCAAAATGTGGGACAGCGCGGAAGTGGTTGCCTCTTACACTGTAACGAAGATCACGAAGAAGGCCGGAAATACGGCATATGTTTATGAGATCGAGACGGTAATTGATATCGTTCAGGAAAAGAAGACTGTGACGGTCACCATCGCGAGCGATTTCTCGACCGTAAAGACCGATCTGAATATGCGCGTTAGCGGTACGGGCGAGCCCTGGACATATTACAGGGACGATCCTGATGTGCACAAAGAACGGTTTGACTTTTTCATGAATCAATACAAAGGCACATGGTATTGCGCGGCGGACAACACATACATCCATATCACGTATTTGAACGGCAAGCCGTGGTTCCAGATTGGCACGTGGGGGGCGTCAACTCCTGCCTTCGCGGGTGAGATCGCTGCAGCCGATTTCCGTGTGAGTGCGGGTGCGTTTATGTTTGGCGCATTGTACGAATACGGCGATCCGTTGGTCTGCACCATTGATGGTGGAAACGTCAGTGTTTATTTCAAAGCGGGCTTTTCGGGGTCCGGCTTTAAAGAATACAAGTTCGACAAATCCAGACAGCTCTCATGATCTTAACAATTTCTTTACGCTGTCCGGCGGTCAATTATCTGTTGACCGCCGGACTTTTTTCGTGTATAATCAATTCAACATAAATGAAAAATGATTTTGTCGAAACGTCATTTCTGATGACAGCCCGGAATACTTTTTGCTCCCGTATCAAACGGGATAATAATCGTTCCAGCCGTTTCAATGCAGTCATTTTTGAATGTTTAATCATTTTTTAAAGAAA
>JAGADO010000033.1 GCA_017613535.1 Clostridia bacterium
CGGCAAGGAACTCTTTATAAGCGTCCATCTCGAACGTGGATTTAAGTACCGGAACGTAGCCGGAAGTCATCGAGAACTCGGCCTGGAATTCGGGAGAAGTAAGCAGGAACTTAACGAAAGCCCACGCAGCATTGTTGACCTTCGAATCCTTCTGCTTAAGCATACAGATCGAGGGACCCTGCGAAATAACCTTGTGGTTCGAATCGTCCGCCTGAGGTATCTCTGCGATCCCTACTTCAAAAGGATATGTTCCGTCGTCGCTCTTGGCGGGGCACTGGTAAGTGGCGCCTGCGGAGGAACCGATGGAAATGTACGAGTGGATGACGATGCCGCTGTCGTTCTGGGAAGTGTTAGTGAACAGGCCGGAAGTGTACGCGCCGTAGATAGACTGCGTCGTCATGAGGCCGTCCATGCACCATGAACGGAATTTGCTGCAGAACTCCATGTTCGCGTCATTGTTGAACAGGAAGCGGTCCTCAACTTTATCTACCGCCTGGGTGTACGGAGTCTTGAGCTGCTCGGTCATCGTGATGAACCAGTTAGCCTCGGAGTCGTATCCGAGCGGGATGCTGGTAGGCTCGATCTCTTTTATCTTCTTGATAACGTACTCGAGCGAGGTATCGTCGTTAGCGCCGTTCGCAAACCAGTGATCCGGAACCTTCAGACCGTTATTGTCGAAGAACGTCTTGTTATAGTACATGACTTCGGTGGATTTGGAGAACGGGAGAGTGTACATCTTCGACTCGTCGCCGAACTGCTTGCCCTCAGCGTAGTAGCCGGCAATGAAATCGTTCTTCTGCGCTTCGGTGAGTCCTACTTCGGAATCGTTGATGTATTCGTTGAGGTCAATGACTTTCTTGCTCCTTAAATAGGTGGCAACGTGGTCGGGATAGCAGTAAGCCAGCGCAGGCTGCTTGCCCGCCTGGAGTTCCGTAATGACCTGGTCGCGAACGTCATCGTATCCGCCGATCGACTGCTCGTTGATCGTGATGTTCGGATAAATTTTATTGAACTCTACGATGTACTTCTGCAGCACGGAACGCAGATTCGCACCCATCGTGTGGTAGAAAACGACCTCGATCTTTTCGTCCGGGTCAACGACTTTGGAACCGCCCGAGCTGCTTCCTCCTCCGCCTACCGTACAGCCGCCCAGGAACAGGCTCATTGCAACTGCGAGTGTCAATACCAAAGCAATTAATTTCTTCATAAAAATGCTCCTTCTTTTTGCTTTTACTATTGTTTTCTGTATGCCTTACCGCCCGGAGACCCGGGCGGCATATAACTGTGTTATTCTTGTTATTCCCTTTCCGTCTCAGCCCTTTATGCCGCTCCTCGATACGCCGCGCATTATGTACTTGCGCAGGAAAACGAAGATAAGGAACAGCGGGATCGAAACGATCGTGACCGCGGCCATCTGAGCCGGGTAGTTCGTCTCGCCGAACTCGTCTGTAAAGCTCGCGCCTCTCAGACCGTTCGTGATCAGCTGGTGTGCAGCGTCGTTTGCGACAAGTCTCGGCCAGATGTATGCGTTCCATGCGCCCATCATCTTAAGTATCGTGATCGTGATGATCGTGGAGACCGACAGCGGCAGCATTACCTTCCACAGATACTTGAAGTCGCTCGTTCCGTCAACTTTCGCCGCCAGGTACAGTTCGTTCGGTATCTGCATGAACGTCTGCCTCAGCAGGTATATGTAGAAGACGCTCACCAGCATCGGAAAGATCAGCACCGCGAACGTGTTCGTAAAGTCGAGCGCGGATATCGATTCGGAAGCGAACGGCAGGCGGCCCGAAACCGTCAGGTAGTTAGTGATCGTGTAAAGCTCGCCGGGCACCATCATCGTAGCCATCAGGAGACCGAACACGACGTTCTTTCCCTTGAACTGGAGGCGGGCAAAAGCGAATGCGCTGAGCACTGTCACGATCAGGGACAATACAGTCGATATCGTTCCTACCAGCAGCGTGTGAAGGAACAGGTCTTTCAGGTTTGCCTTTCCGAATGCGGTGGCAAAGTTTTCGAAATAGATGTTCTGCGGCCAGAGCGTGGGAACGTTCGCGCGGTATTCCTCCATCGTTTTAAGGGACGAAATGATCATCCAGTAGAACGGGAAGATGATGATCACAGCCATTATCGTCAGGAAAATATATGTAATGATATTTCCGGCGATCTTTGAAATGCGCTGCGAACGGCTCGCCGATTCGACGTTGAGGTCTTTTTTTGTATATTTGCTAAAATCAGCCATACCGCACCTCAATAATGAACTTTCTTCTTGCTGACATAACCGTTGATCGCCGTAACGATCAGGATTATGCCGAACAGGATGAGCGACGCAGCCGAAGCATTGCCGAGGTTGCTCTTGGGAAGCATATTGTACACATATCCGACGATCGTGTTCATCTGACCGTTGCCGCCGGGTCCCATGCCTTCCCCGAATATACCTACGATGCTGGAGTATTCCTTGAACCCGCCAATAAACGAAGTGATGATAACGTACGCGAGCATCGGTGATACGAGCGGGATCGTTATGCGGAAGAATGTGCGTACCTTGGACGTGCCGTCGATCTTCGCCGCCTCGTAATACTGCTTGTTAACGTTCTGAAGTCCTCCGAGAAGCACGAGGATCTTAAACGGTATCGCATTCCACACAATGTATGTGCAGACCACGAACATGTTTGCCCCCCAGCTCGATCCGACGTTAACGAAGTTAAAAGGCCCTATTCCGAATATGCCAAGAATGTTGTTGATAATGCCCTGCGTCTGGACAAGGTCTCCCAGACCGACCCTCGTGAACATCGCGTTGAACACCATGCCGATGGCGATCGAGTTTGTGACGTACGGGAGGAAGAATACCGTCTGGTAAACTTTCTGGAGAGGCTTGATCGAGTTCAGGGCAACGGCGATCAGCAGAGCGAGTATCGTGGAGATCGGCACCGTGATCACGCAGAGCAGGATCGTGTTCAAGAGGCACTGCTTGAAGTCCGAGTAAGCAAGCACCGTCTTGAAGTTCTCGATGCCTACGCTGAACGATTCGCCTCCGACGATGGCCAGACCGTTGTACCCGTTCAGGAACGCCATACGGAATGTGTTGATCAGCGGGTAGAACGAGAACACCAGGAGAAGCAGCAGCGCCGGGGCAAGGTATATCCACCCTTTCAGCTGGTTCTGCGATCCGATGTCCCTGTTTAGCTTCACGATCGTTTTGCGGTCGTAAAGGTCAGCCGCGGTGACGTTATTCTGTGCGTTGTCAATTTTTTTCTTCATCGCACACCACCTCAGAACCTTATTCGGTCACCCGTTTCGCTTTCGAACAGGAAGACCTTGTTGCGTTTGAGGTCAAATGATACTTTCGACATACCGATCAGCGACGCTCCCGCATCGGAGTCAATGATCGCGCGCACGCTCGGTTTCTGTGATTTTTCGTTCGTGAATACCACGGAGCAATCTCTGCCCATGACCTCGATGTTTTTCAGATCTCCGCTGAAGCATCCGTTCCCGGAAGGAATAAAGCCTTCGGGTCTGATGCCTACGACTACCGGTCTGTCAGGTTCGTCCGGCGAAACGTCCATAACCCTTTCGTTTCCGATATAAAGCCATCCGCCGCTGAGCTCTCCGTCAAACACGTTGATCGGAGGAGTGCCGAGGAACTGCGCCACGAAGAGGTTCGCAGGATCGTCGTACACTTTCTGAGGCTCTCCGACCTGCTGCTTTACACCGTTCTTCATGACAACGATTATGTCGGAAATGCTCATTGCTTCTTCCTGGTCGTGCGTAACGAATACGGTGGTGACGCCTGTCTCGCGCTGAATGCGGCGGATCTCTTCGCGTGTCTGCAGGCGCAGGCGCGCGTCAAGGTTTGAAAGGGGCTCGTCAAGCAAAAGAACTCTCGGAGCTTTAACAAGAGCACGTGCGATCGCGACGCGCTGCTGCTGTCCTCCCGAGAGTTCGCTTGGCTTGCGGTCCATAAGGTCGCCTATCTGAACCAGATCCGCGGCTTCCTGGGCTCTTCTGAGCATCTCTTCCTTATCCAGTTTTTCTTCACCTTTAAGGTTCTGCAGCGGGAACATAATGTTCTGCTTTACGGTCAGATGCGGGTAAAGAGCGTAATTCTGGAAAACCAGTCCGACGCCGCGGTGCTCCGGCTCGAGCATCGTAACGTCATGCTCTCCGAAAAACACCTGCCCCATCGTAGGCTTCTGAAGTCCGCTGATCATATAGAGCGTCGTACTTTTTCCGCATCCGGACGGTCCAAGAAGACCGACAAGCTTACCGTCAGGTATCTCTATATCGAGACTGTCGACGGCAACGACGACTCCGTTGCTTTTCTTGTTTCTGCTCGGGAAAATCTTCGAAAGATTTTTTAGAACGATTTTCATACTGTCTCCTCTGCTTCTGCTAAGATTAAGCGTATAACGCCTTCCGGCCGCGCACCCGTGCGCGGTGCGTTTTCTTAAGTAATTCAGCTTCCCGGGAGAAGATTCTTCTTCAGTATGTAGATCTTATGTATGTAGATTCTGCTTAATTAATATATTCTTCTTCAGTAATTCTTTTACGCTCGAGGTCGTACGCGTCGCGCTCTTCCTGTGTGCCGAATATGCGCTGGCTGTGCCAGTCTATAACGACGGTATCCGCCAGCACGTCATGGAGCGCGCTGCTGCCTCCGCTTCTGATCAGCGCCGCCGCCTCGAGGATCAGGAAAATTCCAAGAGCGATTAGCCCGAAAATGCCTGTCACGTTATTGAAAACCGTGAACAGTATCACCGCCGGAAGCGTAAGCTCGAACAATCCTTTTCCGATGACTCCGCGCACGAATGATACGGGCGTGCTCATCCTCAGCCTGTTCTTCCGCATAACGCCGAGGCCGAAAAGCAGCTTTCCCGGCGTCCTGCCGTCTTTCGCGAACAGCGGGACAACGAATTCGAGTATCAGCGCGGTAAATATGATGCCGCCGGCAAAGCTCCCGAATGAGAGCTTATACGCGGTGGCGATCGCCTTATTCGCCTCCCCGTCCGCGTTCATCGCGTTAACCGCTTCGGTATACACCTTTTTCTCCTCTTCCGTGAGCTTTTCGTATCCTTCGCGGTCAAGCCCGAACGTGACGCCGTACTGTTCTTCGTACGATGTGCGTATCGCCTTGTATTTTTCACTGTAGCTGTCAATGTTCAATATGCTCGACATCAGCAGAAACAGGCCTGTGAGCAGCAATCCTCCAAGCACAATATCAGCAAGAAAAGCAAAGATCCGTTTGCTGAAAGCTGCTCTCTGGATATCCGTCATCTGTTTCTCCTCACATCTTTTCGGGCATGTCTGCCATCCCCGAACGCACGCGGCCGCGCCGTCCTTCCGCCGCAGCCTCATTCTGCCCGGATTGTAACAAAAATGTCCGCTGCGTGTCAAGCGAAAAAGCAGGAGCAAAACTCTTTCCCTTGTTCCATTTCCATCCGGAAAATGCTATAATGCACGCAGATAAAAACGGGAGGAAGTCAATATGGAAAAATACACGATCAAAAACGACCATATCACCCTGGAAGCCGCGCCTGAGATTTTCAGCTATGCGGTCACGCTCGCAGACGGGAGCCGCTGGGAAATGAAGCGCAAACCGTACATAAAATACGGCGACGGCAGGATCGTATCCTTCCCCGCACCGCGCGAAGTATCGGTAAAAAACGCCGGAACAGCCGACATAATAAGAGCGGTATTTGAAGACTTCGAAAACCCCGAAATGAAGATCATAACGCAGGTGTTCGCAGACAGGACCACAGGCGACGTGATATTCAAAATATTTGTCAGCGGAGATAAAAAGCACGAAATTGACCACATTCAGTACCCCGGACCGGTCGAATTCGGAGCAGAACCGGGACACGGATATACTGTATTGTCACAGATGCAGGGAACGATGTACCCCGCCGGAATGCAGATCGTTGCCGAAACAGGACTTGTTTACGAGCGCGACGGATACATGCCTATATACGGCCAGGTGCGCGACGGGTCCGGATATGCGGCAATATACGAGACGCCGTACGACGTGCGCTACCGTGTTGACGAAGACCGCATCCTTCCGCTGTGGGTGAATTCTCTCGGTGCTTTCCGCTACATGCGTTCCGTGCGCTACTGCTTCAGAACGGACTGCGATTACAATAAGATCGCCAAATGCTACCGCTCGTACCTCAAAGAGCGAGGAAGGCTCGTCACTCTTAAAGAGAAGATCCTCCGCAACCCCAACGTGGAAAAGATGATCGGAGTGCCCGTGATCCACGCCGGAATCGCGTCGCACACCTCCCCCGAATCGATGTTCTACGATAAAGAACACCCGGAGCGCAACGACTGGTACACGACTTTTGACAGTCAGGCGAAGCTCCTGCGCGAGCTCAAAGCGAAGGGCCTCGAACACGCTTATACGCACTTCGACGGCTGGGGAAAACACGGGTACGATAACCTCCATCCGAATCCGTTCCCTCCGCACGAAAAAGCGGGAGGAGCCGCAGGTATGGCAAGGCTTTCCGATACCTGCCGCGAGATCGGGTACATTTTCGGAATACACGATCAGTACAGAGATTATTACTTCGACAGCCCCGACTTCTGCATTGACGACGCCGTGCTGCGCGCAGACGGGAGCCACCAGGTATATAAAGTATGGGCGGGCGGTGCGCAGACGTTCCTGTGCTCGCTGTTCCAGCCTGACTACGTGCGCAGAAACTACGAAATGTTCAAAAAACTGGGCATAAATATTGACGCGGCGTACCTCGACGTGTTCTCCGTGGTGGAACTTGACGAGTGCTACAATCCGGACCACCCTGCCACGCGCTCGGATTGCGCTAAAAACCGCAGGCACTGCTTCGATATGCTCACGGATATGGGGATCATTCCTTCTTCCGAGGAGGCGCTCGACTGCATTATACCTTCGCTCGTGCTCTGCCACCACGCACCGTTCCACACGACGAAGCTCGATTCGGACGTCGATGCCGTGGGCGTGCCGATACCGCTCCTGAACCTCGTTTACCACGACTGCTTCATCGTGCCGTGGATCGGACTTCCGGAAAAGCGCGGAGGCTGGTGCATACCCAACAGCGACTCCGCATACACGTACGCGATACTGTACGGGCAGCCGGTGTATTGCCCGATCGACGCTGATGAAAAGGATATTAAGGACGTCAAAGTCGCGTGCGAAAGCGCCGGAAAACTGTTCCACGAAGAGCTGGTGCGGCATGAGTTCGTTGACAATAATTACCGCGTGCAGCGGACAACGTTCTCGGACGGTACTGTCATTACCGCAGACCTTGACAGCGGCAGGTTTGAAATAGCGCATAAATAACGCGGCGCGTAATTGTCCCGCACCCGGGAGCCTCTTCGCGCCCATCCTTGACCTTTCCACCGCTTTATAGTAAAATTAGCGGGCAGTCAGGAAGCGGACCGGAGCGCCGGAACAGGCGAAAACAGTCTGCCGGAACGCCTCCGGACTCTAAAAAAGCTACCGCACGGGAGAAAGCTGAATTGGATAAACGGCGCGAGATCTGCTACAGCGATGAACTGAACGACGAGTTTTCAACGGCGCAGATCACACCTGTTAAAATCGACGAAAACTACAGATATGACAGGACCGGGGGCACCTCGGGGGTGCTCCGGTTCATTCTGTATAGACTGGTTGCTACGCCTCTGGCGTTTTTATACACGAAACTCGTTCTCCGCCACCGTACGGAGAACAGAAAACTGCTGAAGCCGTATAGACGGATCGGCTATTTTATGTACGGAAATCATACGTCAAATTACGGCGACCCTCTTATGCCTAATATGTTCGCCTTCCCTAAAGACGTATATTTTGTAGTACATCCGAACAACGTCTCTATGCCGGTGCTCGGGAAAATAAACAGATACATCGGGGCAATGCCGCTGCCTGACACGCTCGGGGCGGCCAGAAATTTCAAAGCGTGCATGGAGAAGCAGATAAAGGCGGGACATTGCGTCGTGATCTACCCCGAGGCACATATCTGGCCCTACTACACAAAGATCAGGCCGTTTCCGGACACATCGTTCGGGTATCCGGTAAAGCTTGACACACCGGTATTCTGCTTCACGAACACGTACCAAAAGCGCAGGTTTTCAAAAAAGCCTCGCATCGTGACGTACATTGACGGTCCGTTCACGGCGGACGGTTCGCTTCCGAAAGCGGAAAGAATAAAGAAGCTGCGGGACGATGTGTACGGGACAATGTGCGAGCGTGCGAAAAACTCGAATGTCGAGTACGTAAAGTACATCAAGATCTGAACCGGAAGGAGGTTCCGCGGTGGTCAATATTCTGTTTTGCGGTAATTCGGGCGTTTTTGACGGGATGCTTACGGGAATGCTCTCTATACTCAAACGCACGGAATCGAAAGAGCCGTTCGCATTCTATATATTCACAATGACGCTCACGAGGATAAAGGAAAACTACACTCCGGTGACAGCGGAACAGACGGAATTTCTCGAAAAAGTTGTCCGCACGTACAACGACGAGAACCGCGTGAAGCTGATCGACGTCACCGACCTGTATGAAAGCCGCTTTAAAGGCTCGCCCAATGAAACGGCATATTGTTCGCCGTACACGCTCATCAGATTGTTCGCCGACCAGGTGGAAGGTATGCCGGACAAGCTCCTGTACCTTGACGCCGATATCATGTTCAACCGCGACGTGCACCTGCTTTACGACATTGACCTGGGCGACCACGAATATGCTGCCGCGCGCGACCATTACGGAAAATATCTCATCCAGCCCAACTACATCAACGCGGGAGTGCTGCTCTTCAACATGAAAAAGATGAAAGAGACAGGCATATTCGAAAAAGCCCGCGAATGGATCTGCAAAAAGAAACTCGTCTTCGCCGATCAGAGCGCGCTCATACGGTCAACGACGAGTAAAAAGATGCTTAAACAGCGCTTTAACGACCAGAAGTTCCTGCACAAACACACCGTCGTGCGCCATTTCTCGAAGCGCCTGTTCTGGCTCCCCTACCCGCACACGGATAATATAAAACAGTGGCACGTAACGCGCGTTCATAAAGTATTTAAATACTTCGCGTTTGACGACATTTTATTTGAATATATTTATCTGAAAACACTTCTCGAAAGGAAAGGAGAGATCAGATGACACTTAAAGAGTTCAGGATGGACAACGGCGAGCCTGCGCAGGCCCCTGCGCGTCCCGTAGTTCCTGTTTTTTACGCATGCGACGACAGGTTCGTTAAATATACTATAGTTTCACTGAAGTCAATGAAACAGCATGCTTCCCGCGATTACGAGTACCGCGTCTGCGTGCTTCACACCGACATATCCGAAAGGATGCAGACCGTGCTGAATAAGCTGGGAGACGATAATTTCAAGATCAGCTTCTGCGACGTTTCCGACTATATCCTTTCGATCGCCGAAAAGCTTCCGCTTCGCGATTATTATTCAAAAACGACGTATTTCCGCATGTTCATAGCTGAAATGTTCCCGGAATACGATAAAGCGATCTATATCGACAGCGACACGGTCGTGCAGGGCGACATCAGCGAAATGTATTTCACCGATATAGGAGATTCGTATGTCGGAGCGTGCCACGAGCAGGTCATGATCCAGTTCGACGTGTACGGCACGTACGTTGAGAAGGCGCTCGGCATTTCGAGGTACAATTTCTTCAACGCGGGCATACTGCTGATCAACTGCGAAGAATTCAGAATGCACTTCATACTTGACGCATTCATACACTACCTGCATATGTACAATTTCGTTGTCACGCAGGACGAGGATTACCTCAACGTTATCTGCAAGGACCACGTTTACTGGCTCGATCAGCGCTGGAACACGCAGGTGCTCGATAACATCCCGTTCCCGATCGACGAAGCAAAAATAATACATTACTGCCTTTTCAGCAAGCCGTGGCATTACCGTGACTGCAAGCACGGAGATATATTCTGGCATTACGCGGCACAGACGGAAGTCTACGATGAACTTCTGGCAAATCTTGCCGCATACACGCCCGAGCAGCGTGAACGCGACCGCACGGGCAGCGAGAATCTTCAGAAACTCGCGAGATCAGAGACAGAAAAGGAGGACAATTTCCTCAATATGCTTAATTCAGAACACCGTTCAGCAGATCGCGTGGCGATCGTCAAAAAAATCGAGGAGTTTGAGCGCATCGGCAATTATTTCGAAGACGTTGAGAACGACCCGCCTTCAAGGATGCTGATGCCCGACGAGATCGAATATTACCGCCGAAGCATCGTCCAGAAGGCGAAAACGAAGTTCGCGTTTATGATCGCTCACCGTTTCATCAACCGCAAGATCGACGAGAAGCAGTTCATTCTCAAAGAGATACGCGGCATCGAAAACTTCAGGAACCTTGACACCGGCGCCATCATCACCTGCAACCATTTCAACGCACTCGACAGCTTTGCCATCCAGCTTACGTACGAGGCAGCCGAGCAGCCCAAACGCACTTTCTACCGCGTTATCCGCGAAGGCAACTACACTTCGTTCCCCGGCTTTTACGGTTTCCTGATGCGGAACTGCCACACGCTTCCGCTGTCGTCAAACAAAGACACTTTAAAGAAGTTCGTGAAGTCAACGGATCAGATCCTTCAGGACGGTCATTTCGTGCTGATCTACCCGGAGCAGTCAATGTGGTGGAATTATCGCAAGCCGCGCCCGTTCAAGAGAGGTGCGTTTACGTTTGCCGCGCGCAACAACGTCCCCGTGCTGCCCTGCTTTATTACGATGAAGGATTCGGAGTATCTTGACGAGGACGGCTTCAATGTTCAGGAGTACACGGTGCACATCTGTCCGCCGCTCTGCCCGGACAGCACAAAGTCTGAGAAGGAGAATATCCGCAGCCTTATGGCTCAGAACTTTGCCGTCTGGAAAGAAATCTATGAGCGCGAGTACGGCCTGCCTCTTTCGTACACGACCGAGACGGGTATTGTCGAGCCTGACGGTGTGAAGCCCTTCCCCGCCGCGCAGGAGTAATAATACAATATAGCGTTTAAAATCCTTGGGGCTGTTAAAACCGGCGTTTCCGCCAGTGGTGTAGCAGCCCCTTTTATTGTCGACGTAAACCACGCGCCGAAAAATATATAAAAATTTTTCGAAATTTTAGCACTCACCTATTGACATTGCTAACAATCGGGTGTATAATACCCCCGGAACCTGAGAAAAGAGGGTCCCGGATAATAACAATAATGAACAGGAGTGAATCAAAATGATGAATATGTTAATACCCAGAATTTACAGAAAGAGTTTGTTTGATGACTTCTTTGACGCTCCGTTTAATACTGGCAGCGCCACCGGTCTTATGAAGACGGACGTTAAAGCCACCGACGAAGGATACGAACTTGAGATCGACGTACCCGGTATCGATAAAGAAAACCTGACGGTCCAGCTTGAAAACGGTTATATGACCGTTACCGCGAAGGCCGAAAAGAAAACCGAAGAGGGTAAGGAAAACGGCAGATATATCCGCAGAGAGCGTTTCACCGGCACGTACAGCCGCAGCTTCTATGTGGGCGAAGACGTTGAGGAAGAGGATATCAAAGCGAAATACGAGAACGGCACGCTGAAGCTGTTCGTACCCGATAAAGAAAAGCAGCCTAAACCGGAAGTGAAGAAATTCATTGCCATCGAAGGCTGACAACAAATAACAAACTCCTAAGTTAACAAAGCCGCCGGGCTCGCGAGAGTCCGGCGGTTTTGTTTTACAGCAAAAGTATCACTGATAATTCGCTTCATTTAGCCACTCAGCTTCACTCGGCTAAATACGGCTTCAGGTCGAGTACCTTCACCTTAGCGAACAGGTGCGCATGACCGTCGCCATATTCGTCCGCTATGCCGGTCTCTATTACCGTTTCCGCTCCCAGATACAGAACACTATCTTCTATAATTGTCCAGTATATCCGTATGTGCTCAGGGTCGTCAAAATAATTGTCCGGGACAGTTATATTTCGGTCAACGAGCTGCTCATTTAACTGATCCGTGAGCTGCTTTTTGAATTCCGCCATTTCCGCGTCCGTAAAGTCATTGCTAAACGTATCAAATGATATTCCCTTGTAGCAATGGTCGAAGCAGCGGGAAAAATCGCGGTCGGCATAATAGCAGTAAGAATAGTTTATTGCGGTAAATCGCAGCCCGCCCAATATAAGATCATAATCCACGTCCCAGTTGCCGCTGCTGCCGACAAACGTATGAACATAAAAGCGATCTTGCGGTATGCGGGCAAATTCGGGAAATTCAGCAGACAGGGCTTCGTAGGCAATATCTTTCATTTTCTGCTCGCTTGGCGGCTCAGGAGATGCGGTGGGCGTTGACGGCGGCGCAGTGGGCGGCAACGTAGGAGTAGGCTCCGCGCTGTGATCGGTATTGTCCGGCGTCTGCGTATCACCCTGGTAATTTTCACGCACCTGCATGTAGATCTCCGTCAAACTGCTCAGCGAAGGATCATCGCCCATAAACCCAAAACACATTGTTCTTTCCAGCACGATCTGGCCAGCATTATTCTTTTGAATGAACGTATACGTGATCTGGCTCGGGTCATCGAACGATATCTCGCCCTCACCGAGATTTGTCTGATCATTACGATAGAAATGGATCTCATACGTTTCGGGGAAGCCGTCCGAATCAGCCTTTGCGGTTATCGAAAAAGAGTCCCCCGCGTTTTCCGGGAAAGCCACGCCCATTTTATCCATGACCTCGTTAAAAGAGTCTCCGAAGTCGATCTCAAAGGGCAGCGGCAATGCGCTTAGTTCCATATGCGCCGAATATGTCAGATCTCTGACAGAGTACCGGCTGTTATTCGTCGCGCTGAAGTAATAGTTTTCAGCATAAAACGTTTGAGACTCAGTATCATCCTGAGTGTACTTATCGAACTTGCCCTCAGTCCCGTTGTCAATTATCTTCCCTGCCAGCGTGTTGAAGCAGTCGGGATATTTAGCGTCCGCGAATCCGGAACTTTTCATGTAAGCGTCAATTGCCGGAAGCAGCTGGGAGCTGTCCGGCGGCACGTACGTCGAGGGCATCGTTTCCATGGGCGTTGCCGGCGAAGTGGCAGATTCGGTCGTCGGATCTGGCGTGGCTCCGTGAGCATCAGTCTCTGTCTCCGCGGGCAACGGCACGGACGTGGGTCCGATCACAGTGGTGTCTTTCGGCGTGCGGTTTTTATATGACGTGACGGATATCACCGTGATTGCCGCGATCAGCGCCAGCGGGACAATAATAAGCGGTATGATCATCCTTCCGCGTCCTTTTTCTGCGAAGGAGCGTTTCGCCTTCTTTTCCGAAAAACAACAGCCCTTCTCTGATTTCTCCACCAGTGCGGGATCAATCTTGTCAAAAGCGTTATATAAATCATTTTTATCCATTTTGCTTCTCCTTAAGATACTTCTTCAGCTTCTTGCGGGTCCTCGCCAGGATCGAACGGAC
>JAGADO010000034.1 GCA_017613535.1 Clostridia bacterium
GAAAAACGCTCTTGTTCTTGCCGGCGGTATCGCGCAGGTCGCACTTATTGACGAACTTAAGAGAAGAGGATATAAAACGCTGCTGGCGGATATGAATCCGAACTGTATTGCCGCCCGCTATTGCGATGAATTCTGCCCGATCTCCGCGATGGACGTCGAGGGCATAAAAGCGTTGGTCAAAGAGCGTAATATCGATATTGTGCTTACGGCATGCGCGGATCAGATCCTTGTGACAGAAGTCGAAGTGTGCGAAGCGCTCGGATTGCCGACGTACCTGGATCTGGCGACGACGCGTCTTGTGTCGGACAAGCACCGTATGAAGGAAATATTCGTCAAAAACGGCATACCGACGTCCAGATATGTCGTGGTGAACGAGTATGACGCAAAGAAGACCGAGGGCCTTTCGTATCCGCTCGTGGTAAAGCCGGTCGATGCATACAGTGCGCGCGGCGTAAGAAAGTGCCTGAACGCGGCGGAAGTGGAGCAATATCTGGAGGACGCGATCCGGATCAGCCGCTCCAAGACCGCGGTCATCGAAGAATTTGTTGATGGTGACGAACTGACGGTAGAAGCGTTCGTGTGCAAAGGGAAAGCGACAGTCCTCTGTATCGGGAGCAAACAAAAACTGAACAACGGCCGGTTCGTACTGGCAGGCAGTCTGTATCCGGCAAATATCTCCGCGGAGCTGGTCAACGAGATCGGGCAGACCACTCAAAAAATCGCAGATGCCTTCGGCCTCGTCAATTCGCCGGTCAACATCAATATGATCACCGACGGAAAACACGGCTACGTACTTGAATTCTGCGCCCGGACCGGGGGATTCGTGAAATACGAGATCACGAAGATCATGTCCGGATTTGACCCGATCAAAGCCATCGTTGACCTGCACGAAGGAAAGGTGCCCGAGATAGGGACCGTCAGGCCGGAGAGCAGATATTTGCTGACCTGTTATCTATATTGCAGCGAAGGCACCCTGGATCGGTACGAAGGCTTTGAAGCGATGCTTGACAGAGGAATTATTTCAAGGTACTACCTTGTCAGGAACAAAGGGCATCAGTTTAAAAGCATTGATAGCAACGGCGACAGGGCGGCAGGCTTTTTTGTGCAGGATGATGACCGCAAAAAGCTGCTCAGAAAATATAAAACCGCGCTGAACCATCTGAAAATATTGGATAAAGACGGAAACGATCTGGTAAGGCGCGACCTGATGTGACCGGGACGGACAATATCATACCGGCACAGGCGGGCGTAAGATCACGGAAGGAGCAAAAACGATGCATATTGAGATCACAGAGAATCCGGCAAAGCGAATCGAACTGGCAAAAGCGATCACTGCGGAAAAGAGCAATTATTATACCGAAGAAGTTCTGGAATCCATACGTACAGTCGTCAAAGATAAGACAGAACTAACCGATCCCGCGGAGATTGAAGCGGAGATGTACAAGACGATCTATTATTATTGGGTATACGGCTGCCCGGCTAGTGAGTATTATTATCTCGGCTTTTACAATAAAACGCACGACGAGATAAAGGAATATGTGACGTCCCGGGAAAAAGTGATATACCGGAACCGGTTGAACCGTTTAGAAGACGCGCACCTATTCAACAACAAATGGGATACGTACTGCCTGTTCAAAGACTACTTCGGACGTGATGTTATCAAAATCGAGACCGACGCTGATTATCCGGATTTTTGTGCGTTCGTTGCAAACCATCCGACGTTCGTAGTCAAACCGACAGATATGGGCGGCGGCAACGGCGTGCACAAGGTGACGACCGACCCAGCGATGACGGACGAAGACCGCAGAAAACTCTTCCGCGAGATCCTTGCGGAAAACGAAAAGAACAAGAAACTCTATCATCGCGGCAAAGAAAATTCGATGATCCTCGAAGAACTGCTTGTCCAGGTTCCCGAAATGGCGGTGATCCATCCGAATTCAGTCAACGGCGTCAGAGTGACCGCGGTGCACGTCGGCGACAAGGTGCACATAATGTATCCCTGGTTTAAGATCGGGCGATTCGGACAATTCCTGACCAGCGCGATCTTCGGTACGCTGGATGCGGTCATTGACGCCGAAACGGGAGTCGTGATCACCCCCGGCTGCTCCGAGTTTAACGAACGGTTCGACGTTCATCCCGATACCGGCGTTCCGATCCTCGGCTTCCGGATCCCGAAGTGGAAAGAGCTTATTGACACCGTGACCGAGCTGGCAATGAAAGTAGATACGGTGCGGTATGTCGGCTGGGATATGGTATTGACCGAGAAAGGCTGGGTGCTGATGGAAGGCAACTTCAGCGGCGATTTCTGCTGGCAATTCTGCCTGAACCGCGGAACGAAAAAAGAGTTTGAAGATATGATCGGCTGGAAGCTTACGAAAGACTTCTGGTGGCAGGAATAAAAGCCCGGAGGGATAACAGAGGCTACAAAAATGATCAGAGATTATTTAAGAATTACGGACAAACCGGAAGAGATCAGAAAAACGGCGAAGCGTCTCGTTGAGGACGTGACGATCAACGTTGACGGAGTAAAAAAACGATTTTACACTCCGTTGATGCTGGGCAAAATGAAAGAAGAGATATTGCGGCATCTGCCTCAGGCAACGCCGGAAGAGATCGAAGAACTGCGCCTGAAGTTTATTTATGATTACTGGATGTACGGCTGCACGGTCGACGAGGAGTTCTATCTCCATCTGATTGGCAAAAGCGATGCGGAAAAACGCGAATATATGGTTCGACAGATCCGCAACGTGTATGTGAAACATTTGAACCGCGACGCGGGAGATGACCGGGTCCGGCAGTTGGAGGACAAGTACCGTCTTTATCAGCGGCTGAAGCCGTTTTACAAACGGGAAGTGATCGAAGTCCGGGAAGCCGCCGATTTCGGAACGTTTGCCTGCTTTGCGGAAAGCCACAAGGAATTTGTGGTAAAGCCGGTAGATTGCTCCCTCGGCGTCGGTGTGCACAAAGTGACCATGGATGATTTCGGAGGCGATTGCCGTGCGGCGTTTGACAGCATCATCAGCGAGGGAAAGGCGATCCACGACAAGTATCCTTCAAAAGCGACGCAGATGGTACTGGAAGAACTGATCGTGCAGGACGAGGCGCTGGGAAAACTGCATCCGTTTTCGATCAATCCGGTCAGGGCGACTGCAGTCAGAGATAAAAACGGCGAGATTGTTCTTTACCGGCCGCGTATTAAAGTCGGCGCCAACAGATCTTTCATTGGATCCGCGGCACAAAACAGCTTTCTGATGGAGATCGACCCGCTTTCGGGCGAGATCATTACCGACGGCTTTCAGGAAAACGGAAACGTTGCCGCCGTCCATCCGGATACCGGTATCGTTTTTAAGGGATATCAGATACCCCGCTGGCCGGAATGCGCGGCGTTTGTCAAGACGCTTATGGCGCAGCTGCCGGGTTACGGATACATCGGGTGGGATCTGGCGCTGACGCCTGACGGCTGGTGCGTGATAGAAGGCAATTATTCGGGTGAATTCGGCTCGCAGATGATACGGGGCAGAGGCTTGAAAAAAGAATTTGAGGAACTGATCGGCTGGAAATACGACAAAGACTTCTGGTGGCAGGACAACGACAGATTCGCGCATAACTGAATTTCAGCAGAAGTGAACAGACGCAATACCAAGTAAGGAGAGAACAATGCTTAAAGATTTTTTAAAAATTACCGAAGACCC
>JAGADO010000035.1 GCA_017613535.1 Clostridia bacterium
ATGCCTACGCTGACGGCAAGCAGCACCGTCTCTACGCGGGTGTAGAAATTTACGAAATTTGATTTGACGTGAGAGAGGTTAAGTATGTTGAATATGGGAGTGGCAAGCTGCTGGTCCGACATGGGGACAGACACAAAAGGAATTTCCAAAAGCGATGCGGAAAGATTATCTTGGTCTATTTTGTCTTTGAAATCTTCGCTTACGAAAAGATCGAGACTGTCCCTGGCAATAAGCGCGTGGCCGTAATCGGAAAGAGAGTCGAGCTGCGCATCGGTCGAAAAGAAAAAGTCATAGCTGTTGAGCGCCATATAGCTGACCATTTCCGGGCCTTCGTACAGATCCAGGTCGATCTGCACGGAGGGCATTTTTTCGTGCATTATTTTCACGCACTGCGCAACGTAATTCAAAAGCGCGGGGATCGAGGCGATGCGGATGTGACCTATGCGGCCCGCGGCGATGTTGAGCATGCGCGTGTGCGCGTCGGCCATTACTGCGAGGATATTGCGGACGAAGGGAAGCAGCTCCCGCCCCGCGCCGGTCAGGACTATGCCGCGGCTCGTTCTCTCAAAGAGCTTGACGCCGTAGATGTCCTCAAGCTTTTTGAGATTGTGGCTCACCGCCGGCTGAGTGATATTGAACAGCTCCGCGGTCCTGGTAAGGCTTTGTGTCTGAGCGACCGAATCAAAAAGTTCGAAATGAAAAATGTCCACTTGCATCACCATTATAAAAGTCCTTTTGAACAGTATAACATATATTTTGGCATTTTGCAAGTATTCTTTTTTGCCGAGTAGTATTTTTTGCTTTGGCTATAAAATGTCATCCGCATAATAATCAAAAACAAGGTGCTTGATTTGTATAAATGGCTGAAAGAATATGATAAAACGATATACATCTTGACAAAAGAAAGAAATATTATTAAAATTTATGAAGAAATAAAAAGCGTTTATTTCGGTACCCGACGGGGCTGAGTTCCGTAAGCTTACAGGGAGGGCGTGCAGGTGTTAAGATACATAGGGAAACGACTGCTGATGATGATCCCAATCATTTTGGGAATATCCCTTATTATACTGATAATGATCGATCTGACTCCCGGAGATCCGGCAAGGCAGGTCATGGGTTTTTCGGCCAGCGAAGAACAGTTGAACGAATTCCGTGAGATCAACGGTCTGAACGATCCCTTCATCGTGAGTTACGGCCGGTTTCTGTACAACGCCGTCCGGGGCGATCTCGGCACCTCTTATATAAACCACAGAACGGTGTGGTCCGAGCTGCAGGCCCGTTTTCCTTACACGCTGTTTTTGGCGGTGATAAGCATGGCGCTGTCACTGCTGGTCGGCATACCGCTGGGGATCTTCGCCGCGACACACCAGTATTCATGGAAGGATAACGCGGCGATCGTGATCTCTCTGTTCTGCGTTTCCATGCCGTCGTTCTGGTTCTCGCTTATACTTGTCCAGCTTTTCAACGTAAAATGGAGACTGCTGCCGGGAACCGGCATTGAGACCTGGACCGGCTGGGTGCTGCCCGTCGTTTCGCTTGCGCTGGGATATACGGCCACCATCGCCCGTCAGACGCGTTCGGATATGCTGGAGGTCATCCGTCAGGATTTCATCGTGACCGCCAGGGCAAAGGGGCAGACGGAGAAAAAGGTCCTTTATCATCACGCGCTGCGCAACGCTCTCATACCCGTGATAACGATCGCCGGGACCATGTTCGGTTCTTCCCTGAGCGGATCGCTGATTGCGGAAGTGATATTCTCCATTCCCGGCGTCGGTCAGTATACGCTCACGGCTCTGAACAACCGCGACTATCCGGTCATACAGGGCAGCGTGCTGTTCCTGTCTGTTGTTTTCAGCCTGGTCATTCTCGTCGTTGATATAATCTACGCCGTCATAGACCCGCGCATCCGCTCCCAGTATTCCCGCAAGCGGGCAAAAAAGACGCGCAGTACGGAAAAGGAGGCTGCCGCGGCATGAGCAGGGTGAAGAAGAACAAAAAGAAATCTCAGCTTGCAGACGTATGGCATCAGCTGAAAAAGAACAAAGGAGCCGTTATTTCGCTGGTCGTGATCGTTGCGATCGTGATTGTTGCGATACTCGCGCCGGTCATCGCCCCGTATTCTTACGACGCTACCGGCGAGAAGGGCTTCGAGGCCCCGAGTCGGGAGCATCTGCTCGGAACGGATAAGCTCGGACGCGATATATTCAGCCGCATAATCTACGGTACGCGCGCATCGCTTATGATAGGGCTTCTTTCGGTGCTTATATCCGCCGTTATAGGCATTTTCATCGGCGCGCTTGCCGGATATTTCGGCGGAGCAACAGACAATATCCTGATGAGATTTCTTGACATTTATCAGAGCATTCCGATGATGCTGCTTTGCCTCGTGCTTGCGGCCATACTCGGGCCGAGCCTCAAAAACGCGATAATAGCGCTGGCGGTCAGCATGATACCGCAGTTCGCGCGCATGATGCGCGCGTCCATACTGACGGTCCGCGAAATGGAATACGTCGAGGCCGCCAAATCCATAAACGGCAGCACGTGGCATGTGATGCGCAAATACATAATCCCCAACTCCATTTCACCTCTGATCGTCACGATAACGATGAACGTAGGCAACGCGATCCTTATCGGCGCCATGCTCAGCTTTGTCGGACTCGGAGTTCAGCCGCCCACGCCGGAGTGGGGCACTATGATATCGGACGCCCGCAACTATATGCGCCAGCACCCGATGCTCGCCGTATATCCCGGGGTGAGCATCATGATAACGGTGCTTGCGTTCAACCTTCTCGGAGACGGACTGCGCGACGCGCTTGACCCCCGTCTGAAGAACTGAGGTGAGCCGTATGAGTGCTGAGAACATTCTCGAAATACGCGATCTCATAGTCGAATACGTTACCGACGAGGCCGTCGTCCACGCCGTGAACGGCGTGAACCTCAGGGTGAAAAAAGGGGAGACCGTCGGTCTTGTCGGAGAGACCGGAGCGGGAAAGACGACGATAGCACGCGCCGTCATGCGCATCCTGCAGGAGCCTCCGGCGAGGCTCAGGAGCGGAAGCGTGATCTGCGGCGGTGAGGACCTGCTCCAACTGCCGGAAAAGGAAATGCGCAAGATCCGCGGCAATAAGATCGCGATGATCTTTCAGGACCCCATGACCGCGCTTAATCCGATAGACAGGGTCGGAACGCAGATCGCCGAAGCCGTGAGCCTGCACAATAAGGTAACAAAGCAGCAGGCAAAGGAACGCGCCTGCGAAATGCTTGAAATGGTCGGCATCCCGAAGGAGCGTTACGACGAATATCCCAACCAGTTTTCCGGAGGAATGAAGCAGCGAGTGGTAATAGCTATGGCGCTGGCCTGTAATCCGGAGCTGCTTATCGCGGATGAACCTACCACCGCGCTCGACGTTACGGTACAGGCGCAGGTCCTTGAGATGATGCAGGACCTTAAGCAGCGGCTCGGCACCTCGGTAATAATGATCACGCACGATCTCGGCATAGTCGCCGAGGCCTGCGACTCGGTCGCCGTGATCTATGCCGGAGAAATAGTGGAATACGGCGACGCAGACTCTATTTTTGACGATCCGAAGCATCCGTATACAATAGGCCTTTTCGGATCCCTTCCGAGACTGGACTCCACGGAGAAGCGTCTGAGGCCTATAAACGGGCTCATGGCCGATCCGACAAATCTCCCGCAGGGCTGCAACTTCAGCGACCGCTGCCCGCACGCAACTGAAAAATGCAGGACCGTTGAGCCCGAAGATCACGAGATAAGACCGGGCCATAAGGTCAAATGCCATTTGACGGAGGTGAATTCCTGATGCCGGCAATGCTCGAGGTACGTGATCTGGAAAAATATTTCCGCGTCAGCAGCGGCACGCTGCC
>JAGADO010000036.1 GCA_017613535.1 Clostridia bacterium
AAGTCAATGATCTGGAGTGCCTGGACGTTAGCCGCGTTGCCGATGACGGTCAGGATGGCTGCTACGGCGTAGCCGGCGGCAATACCGATAATGAACGGGATGAGCTTCATCATTTTCTTGCCGTAGACCGATGCGATGATCGTTACAGCGAGGGTGATGAGGCCGCATATCATGCAGAGGTAAATGTTAGCGTTCTGAACGTCGTTCGTAACTTCCTTGACTACCGCGGTTACGGTATCGCCGTCTTCAACGAGTTCGGCAACTTTTTCGGTAACGGGATGGAATACTTTACCGGTGAACAGATCGCCGATAGCATTTCCGGCGAGGGACAATCCGATGATTGCTACTGTGGGGCCGATAACGACGGCGGGCATGATCTTATTGATCCAGCCAACACCTGCGAACTTGACCACGATAGCGATGACAACATAAACAAGGCCTGCAAATATGGCACCGAGGATCAGTCCAAGGTATCCGGCTGCTGCGGAAGCGGCGCCTCCGAAGGCTGCGAACATCGAGCCAAGGAATGCGAACGACGAGCCAAGGAATACGGGGCTCTTAAATTTGGTGAAAAGCAGGTAGATGAGCGTACCGACGCCAGCGCCAAACAGCGCCGCGGACTGACTCATGCCGTTGCCGACGATCGCGGGCACGGCAATCGTTGCTGCCAGGATGGCAAGCAGTTGCTGGAGTGCGAAGACCAGTATCTTGCCGAAAGGCGGACGGTCTTTTACGTTGTAGATGAGTTTCATTGTTACCCTCCCGAAATAAAGTGGATTTGTTTATTTGCACAAAAATAAAAGCCCTGAAAAAGGGCTCTTATTCTGTAACAATCATTTTTTTAATTTTTGAAAGGAATTCTTCGTCGCTGAACGACTCCGGAACCGAGAGTGTGATCGGTTTACTGAGGTCGAGACTGAAGATTCCCATGATCGACTTCGCGTCAACGACGTACCTTCCGCTGGAAAGATCCAGCTCTTCTTCGCATCCGGCGGCGGCCGCGGCGAACACCTTTATGTCGTCGATAGTCTTCAATAATAACTTATATGTTTTCATGCTAACCTCCGTCGGCCGCTCATATGCGGTCAACACGGAAATTATAACTTTTTCTGCTCGTGAAGTCAACGAAAATTTTCGCTTTCGCAAATCTTCAGAACGGTCGCCGATCCGGGTGTTTCAAGTGTAACCGTAAGCCCGTTTTCTGCAAAAAATCTGCCGGTTTTGCGTGTGACTTTTCCGTTCATCAGGTCTTTTACGGCGTATTCGCGATCCGGACGAAGCCCCTTCAGGTAAAGCGTCTTCTCGGGCTCGTCGTTCATGTTTCTCCTGAACACATGGACCGAACCGTCGCCCGTTACCGAATCGATAAATTCGTACGCGAGCCATTTCCCGGCGTCTATATTCCATTCCGTCAGCATGTAGTAATCCGCGTAAAACGTGTATTTGATCTGCTCCCACCGGTCGATCATTTCGCGCATTTCCTGCCAGAGCAGTTCGTTTTCGGTATCGGGGTCAATATGCACCATAAGGTAAGGCGCCATTGACGAATTCGCGTACCAGCCGGAACCGCCGTCCGGGATATTGTCACCGGGGCCTTCCGCTTTGAAATACGGCAGGTAGGCGAACAATGCGCTCATGACGGCCTGGCGCTGTGCGAGCGTTGACCGCGAATAAAGGAAGAAGTCCGAGATATGCAAAGGGACGGCTCTCCGCATGCTTTCGAGATCGTTGCGCCTTCCGCCCGAAGCACAGCTGTCGATTATCATTTCTCCGAACCTCTGCCGGATCTCATCCCACATCTGCAGGTGACCGCACATATATTTGTTTTCGGTGATTCCGTATCGTCCGGGCTCATCGGTCTGACTGAAGAAATCGAGCGGCCGGATGTTATGATCTTCGCGGTAAACGCTTATATTTCCGCGCTCCAGCACAGAGCAGATCTTTTCGGTGAGCCATTCGCGTGCCGCATCATTCCCCAGATCAACGAACCTTACGGGAAGCATTACCGTTCCGTACGGCCTCGGCCGCGGTATCTCGAACGAACCCTTTAAAAGCCACTCTTTTTTTAGCGTCGTGCCGTCGTCTTTAAGCGTTTCCGGGTCCAGTCCGAAGCGTTCAGGCTCGAACCATAAAAGTGTTGTCCCGCCTTCCTCCGCCATGCAGTCGGATATCGCACGGATCTCCGTCGGAAAGTCTTCCTTTCGCACGGTCCAGGTACCTGTAAACGCATAGTCATCGAGGCACTCCGGCGCTTTTCCGTCAATTGTTTTATAGTACCAGCCCGCGTCCATCCACCACATTTCGGGATGCACGCCGTGAGCTCGTAAGTTCCTGATCTCGGACAACTGGTTTTCTTCTGTCGCCGCGGTCATCAGTCCTGTTTTAATGCTGGTGGCGGACAACGTCGGCGGCGGCACCGTGCCGTTTTTCCTTGGCATATTGCACTCGAACATGAAGCGGCGCCAGAGATTCGAAAGGCGGTCAGGATCGCCCGGGTCGGCGATCAAAAAAGTTGTCAGCGGCGTGCGTACCGACTCGCCGGGAAGCAGGACGGTATCGAGTATCTGCTGACCTGCGCGAAACCGCACACCTGACCTATCCGCATCGAAACGGGCGCGCCATTGACCCGGCCATCCTATCGCGGCGAACACAGACCCCGCTGAAGTGCGCAGCTTGAAATACGGGAACTCCATATTGCACGCGCACCCTCCGTTTGGCCGCAGATCGTATTTCTGACCGAGTGCCAGCGGGATGTCATACGGCTGGTTATTCATGCCGTAAGTGGGGGATATGACGTCGGCACCGAAATTTTCGTTGCGCGCATCGCCCAGAAGGCCGCTCAGCACCGGATCGCGTCCCGGGACGATAACATCCGCGGAGGACAGATCGTTTATTCGCGGGCTTACTTTATCCGACGTATTTTTTATCCAGAGCGTCCATTCGTACGCGGCAAAATCCGGATAGTGCGCTGCTTTTACGGTAATTTCCAGACCGTTTTTATGGCGAAGGAAAAGCGTGTCCCTGTTTTTTTCTTCGCGTATGTGCCGGACAAGCTCAAATCCTACTAATCCTTTTTGCGGTACGCCGTCAATCGCGAATGAGCACGGAAAGTGTTCTGTATCGCTGATCACTTTATCGTATTCTTCAGCCGCCCTGCGCTTCTCTGCCCTCGTAGCACACGAATTATGCACATCGAACGGAACCGCACCGAGCCTGGCGAACCCGGGCTCATTTTCCGCATCTTTTTCCAGCGTTAAGAACGTTACACTGTGGCCGCTGACTTCCGCGGTTTCCGCCGCTTCCGGACCGATGACCTCGAAATCGTTGTTTTCAAAGCTGTACTCGCCGGTCCTGATCTGCCCGGCGGTCAATACCTTGTACCCCTCTGTTTCGATCACGCATGGTTCGACGCGGCGGTTCACGACGGACATGAACAATTTTCCGCCGTGGCTGGTGCACAATACGTCAACATCTTTCGTACCTGTTTCGCATTCGATGATCCTGCCGCCCTTGTGCCCGGCCATCAGCATGAACAGCGCGCCCGTGCTCTCGATCTTGCAGACATTGCCGCGCACGAAGATCATGCCCTCGTTTACCGGCATGAAAAACTCCGCCCGCTCCACGTGGTATTTGTCGAAGCTCTTGGCAAGGAACTGAAACTGCAGCGCGTTTGACAGGAACAAACCGTTGTTCGAATTCTGACCCCAGTTGTAGTTCCATTCGTCAGCGCACACTTTTATTCCCGAAAAAGCATCTTTATACAGCGTGTTTTTGTAGAAATTCAGGCCGTAGCTTTCACCGTCATTGAACAGATCCTCGACCATCTCAAGCGTCGCCATACCGTTCTTTCCCTGCGTCGCGTCGGGCAGGATGCCGATATAGTCGTGATACGAAATGTACTCATATTCAAAATCGATGTTTGCAATGAAATCGAAATTCCACTTGTGGAGAGTAGCGCCCCACGTAAGTCCGAGGATCGGAACGATCGAATCATCGACGCGCTTCATCGCGTGCACAAGCTCGTTCGTGCGCTTTGCGGCCAGTGCTCCGTCATCGCGGTACTCGAAGCCGAAAAAGTACGCTTCGTTGCCGATAAACCAGTATTTTATACCGAATTTATCAAAACCCAGCGAATGTCTGATCGCGCCGAACTCGGTCTTTTCGTCACCGTTGCAGTACTCCACGAGCTTTGCGGCGTCTTCTCCGTCCGACAGGACAAGGCTTACCGTAAATTCAGGCTCCGCTCCGAGCTCCCTGCACAGCATTATGAATTCGTTGAGGCCAACGTCAAGGCAGTCCTGGTCGTACGAGTTAAGGAAGAGGACCCACGCTTTTTCTCTGGCGCTGACGGGCTGCCTGAATTCGGGTGCTTTAAGCGATTCGCGCCACTCGAAGTGATCGGCGGCACAGCCACCCGGAAAGCGGACGGACGAGGGGGCAATCTCTTTCAGCGCCGCGATGACGTCGCGCCTCATGCCGTAGAAATTGTCCACAGGCATCAGCGAGGCTTCGAAGACGGCAACGTCTCCTTCCGCCTTTATAACGAACGTTCCGTTGTCCGTATCTGTCCCGTCAAACCCGAACGCTAATTCAGTGTATTTTTCGCCGTTTGCGCTGACGTTAAATTTCCGCTCCAGCCCTTCGGGCCCGAATTCTACGGCCGCATTTCCTCCGAGCGCCCTGACCCAGAGCTTCGCCTCGTACTTTTCTCCGCTTTTCATGGCGATCACGTGCGAGGTCTGCTTCATCGTGCCGTTTCTGAGGACAACAAAGCTGCTCCGGCAAAGGCTTTCTTCCGGTCTGTCCGTGACGTATTCGTAATTTTCGCATTCCCAGCCGGCGGGTGCTCCGCTTCCGGAAAACAGCTTGCGGTTATTCAGCATCTGCGCCAGAAGGCCTCCGAAATAGCCCCTGCGCGTGATCTCGGCATTGACGCCGAAAAGGTTGTTTTCAAACGGTCTCCCCGGAGCGCCGGGCCTGATTTTTACTGTTTTCATACGAACTCCCTGCCGTTTAATTATTCGTGCTCTGCGGAAATTATATAGTCGTACGAGCGCGGGTGTCAATGAAGAAAAATATTGTGGCCTTGTGCCTGCCGATGTGGTATTATAAATAAAGCGTCAGCCGCGTTCGTCCGCGGGCAACGGCGCAAAAATGCAGGGGCGTGAATATGCGATGAGCAATGATATGAATATAGTGTGCCTTGACCTCGAAGGAGTGCTCGTGCCGGAGATATGGATCGCTTTTTCGGAAGCGAGCGGGATACCGGAACTCAGGCGCACGACGCGCGACGAGCCTGATTACGATAAACTTATGCGGTTCAGACTTGACATTCTGCAAAAGCGCGGGATGGGCATAAAAGAAATACAGGAAGTTATTGACCGCATCGAACCGCTAAGAGGAGCAAAAAAATTCCTGAACGAACTCAGATCATTGACCCAGGCGGTCATACTGAGCGACACTTTTACGCAGTTTGCCGCGCCTCTGATGAAAAAACTCGGCTGGCCAACGATTTTCTGCAACACGCTCGAGATCGCGCCGGACGGAATGATCACCGGCTACAGGCTCAGGACCGAAAAGACGAAACTTACGACGGTGCGCGCGTTCCAGAAGATCGGATATAAAACGATCGCTGTGGGCGACAGCTTCAACGACCTGGAGATGATCCGTGCGGGCAAGGCCGGATTCCTTTTCCGCAGCACTCCGGCGATCATCAGGGACAATCCTGATCTTCCTGCTTTCGAGCGTTACAGCGATCTGCTGGCGGCGATCCGCGGGGCACTTTAAAGGTCAACAGCTTCTTCGGGTTCAAAAAGGATCCGGCGTCTGTCGCTTCCGGCTTCGTCAAGCGTAAGATCGATCATATCAGTTAACGAGCGCAGCAGATCTGCGCCTTGTTTTTTTCCGAGAAGCAGGTCGCCGCGGAAATACTTGATCGACCGGCCGTCGGACGAGCGCTCGGTGTGCGATTCGAGAGCGTGGCTGCCTTCAAAGCACGCCGTTTCATCCGGCTTCAGTTCTGCGTGGCGCCTGTCGATACCTGCGGGGGTGTAGATCATCAGCTCGAGCGAGACGGGGAGGGAAGCTGCTGTAATTATAACGGTATATCGGCAATCGTACGGGAGTCCGGAACGCACCGAAAGCGTGAAACTGCCGCAATCTGCATTGACGTCCGTCGCGAACGGAAGCCAGAGCGTATCGGGCTCGCCAGCAGCACCCTTTTCCAAAAGCAGCGAATGCTGAAGAATTGACCTGAGCCCCTCGGAACCGCGCATCGTGCAGCACCAGAACGCCTCCGAAATACCGTCGCCCGAAGGGGAGAGGAACGGGTTACACGCGGGCTGTGGATCTGCATCCGGAAAAGCAGCACTATCCTCCGGAAGACCGACGCACTTGTCCGTACCGAAACCGCCGTTCGGCCGCTGAGCGTAGCCGAGCGCGTTAAACCTGATGCGGTTTGCCAGCGTCAGATATTTCGTATCATTTGTCAGCCTGAACAGCGTAAGAGACACCATTTCGGAGTCAACGATCGCGCACGGCTCTGTCCATGTGTCTATGCGTCCGAACCAGTTGTAGTTCGCGTAATTCTCAGTCATACCGGAGCGCAGGTAAATGTCGAAAATACGTTTGCCGATGTCGAAATAGCGCTGATCGCCTGTAGCCTCCGCAAACTTCAGAATGCCGCGCACGGCGCTGAGAGAAGCGTGTGTCTGCATATTTCCGCCGCAGAAATCGACCTTTTCGAACACTCCGATCATCTCTTCCAGAAGCACGCGCACGCTGTCGATCCTGAAAACTTCATACACCTGCGAAAGAGCGTCAAGGCACATGAACGCGCAGCCTATATCGCTTGACGTCTTCCAGATTCCCGCCGAGCCCGTGATCTTTCCCGCGTACCCGCCGCGTTCGCCTTCTCCGCGCTCGCTTCCGAGAGGATATCCTGCATATTTACCCCTGAGCGGAAGGTAGAGATTTTCGACGATCTTCAGAATGATATCGCGTATCTCACGGCTCCCCGTGCGAAGGTAATATTCGGTCAGACCGCGGACAAGCCAGTTATGGCCCGAAAGCTGCTGTTCGTCGACAATATCGTCCGGTCCGTGTTCCGGGCCGATGTATCCGCTTTCGTTCAGGTGGTTCGGGAAGTCCTCCATAATGAGGTCAAGGTACGCCGGCTTTGTGCCAAGTGCGTTCCAGAGCGAGACGAGCGCCAGTATCGTGCGCCCCTCCCAGTCTCCCGGCCAGCCCGCCTGATCCGCACTGTATATGGCATCCGGCCTGTAGCACGGAGCGTTAAGCCTCGCCGCGTTTTGTGTGAGCCTCAGCGCCAGTTCTCCCACTGCTTCGATCTTATACCCGGTCAATCCGATCATTTTTCTGTCTCCGTTTTCTGCTTTAGTTTTTTCTTAGTATAATATTCCGGGAAGAGCGTGTCAATGCGTTGCGCCGCCGCCGTTTTAGTGGTACAATTTATTATAAAGAAGGAGCTGATATCTGATGGACAAGATACGCATAGGTATGTTTGGAGCGTGGCGGGGCAACAGCTATATTGACCTCATCAAAAAAGATGACGAGACGGAGCTTGTCGCCGTGTGCGACCGCCGCGTGGATGCGCTTGATTCGGTCGACCTGCCGGAAAGTGTAGCGCGGACAACGAATTTTGACGAATTCCTTGAAAAAGGTAAAGAGCGCGGCATGAACGCCGTGTTCCTGTGCAACTATTTCCACCAGCACGCTCCGTACGCGATAAAAGCAATGGAAGCGGGGATGGACGTTGTCAGCGAATGCACGTCAGCGGGAACGATGAAAGAATGCGTTGACCTCGTTCGCGCCGTCGAACGGACAGGCAGAAAATATATGATCGCGGAAAATTATCCGTTCTCGCTCTCAAATATGGAGATCGCGAGGCTTTGCCGAGAGGGAAGGCTCGGAAAGATACTTTACGCGGAAGGCGAGTACAACCATTCCGCACCTGTCTCGGACCTTAAATGGCTTTCTCCAGGCCGCTACCACTGGCGCGCCTGGCTGCCCCGCACATATTATGTCACGCACGCAATGGGACCGCTCATGTATATGACCGGAACGATGCCTAAATACGTTTCCGGCCGCAGCGTTTATTCTCCGTTCATTCACAACACTGTCAAAGATTTCCGCAGTGTTTACGATGGCGTAGGAATGATGTTCTGCGAGATGGACAACGGCATGATCGCGCGTTTCACCGGCTGCACGGCAATGGCTTCCGATTACAGCCGCTACAGAGTCTGCGGCGAAACAGGAGGTGCTGAAGGCGGCACGGGCTTCGGCGAGAATGTCCGCCTTTACTACCACAGTTTCACGAGACCGGAAGATGTTGCCGAAGATATAACCGTTTACCGCCCCGATCCGGCGCAATTCGGCAAACGTGCGGAGGAAGCGCTCAAAGCAGGTCACGGCGGAGGCGATTTCTGGATCATCGAGAACATGAAGGAGTATTTCCTAAGAGACGTAAAACCGTTCTTCGACGTGTACAAAGGCGTGGCAATGTCCGCTACGGCTATTCTTGGCCTGCGTTCCAGCCTGAACCACGGCGAGAATATGGAAGTGCCCGATTTCAGCAGGGAAGATGTTCGCGTAAAGTGGGAGAACGACGATCTCACGCCGTTCCCGGACGAAAACGGAGAAGGCGCCACGATGCCTTGCACGATGCCTCACCCGGATCTTTAATTATATCCGGAGCCTGAGTTTTACCGAATAATGAGAGGATCGGAATGAATAAGAAAGCTATATGCGCGGCGGTTTGCGGCTGCGCGATCGCGGGGGTGCTAACGGCCGTGTCGCTTATATCCGGAGCTGAAGAGAAAACAGAGATAGTTGAATGGAACGCCGGAAACTGGAGCGTTACAGGCAGCGGCAGCGAGGCGGAATATACGGCTCCCGAGAACAATTTTCTGGGCGGCATTGAGACTAAAGAGGCGCTTTCGTATAATTGCATCGAGTATGACGTGCGGGCGCTGGATACGTATGGGACGGTCGACGGAAACGTCGGTTTCTGCTACAGATGCGGCGATACGGAATACTTTTTCGAGCTAAACACCGTCGGAAATTACCTGCGTATCCGCCGCCTTAAACCCACGGAAGCACTTAAAACGTCGAACACGGCGTTTACGATGAAGAAGGGGAAATGGTACAGGTTCAGGATCATTGTCGCACCGGGTCTGCTCAGGTGGTACATTGACGACGCGCTTGTGGCGGAATGCCGCAATACGTCCGAGTGTGCGATGGATAAGGGCAGGTTCTGGATCCAGGGCTACAACGCTCAGCCGCAGGTGAAGAACATCGTTTTTTCTAACGCGGATGTTAGCGTCACCGTGCCTGATTTCGAGTTTGAGGCCGCGAATGCGTCAAAGATGTTCACCTGGACGCCGTACGACGGTTCAGGTTCCGCTTCTCCGGCCGCAGGTGCGGAGGACGGCCAATACGTCTGGCCTTTGTCCGGGTCGCTCACTTCGATCGAGCTCGATGTTGCCCCGGGTGACGCGTATTCGATGAAATTGCCCCTGCGCAACACGTTCTGCGTCCGCCTGAAGAACGATTCCGACGCGACTAAACTGAAGCTTTCGTTCATAACCGATTCGGACGGCGAATACGACGATAAGAAATCGAAAGAGTTTGATATTCTCCCGCGCTCCGGATATTTCACGTATTATTTCAACATTTCAGACGTAAAAGGTGCGTCCGGGTACCTGCGCGGTTTCAGGCTTGAAACGACAGACGCGAAGGATGGTACGGCTTATATCGACGCGATCACGTTCGAGCGCGAGGCGAAGATCTACAACTACGCCGGGAGCGTTTCGTCGTGTACCGCTTCGGGTGAGGAGATCACGGTTAAGGGCACTCTGAAGCCCGAATTTGCAGGTAAAAATGTCAGGATATATGAGACGTCTGTTTCAAATTACAACTTTTTGAAGAGCAAAATGACGAAAGTCACCGAAATCACGGCGGACGGAACGGAATTCACCGTGACTTTCCCGCTGATGAACAAGAAAATGACGAGATTATCGTCACATTTCTTCGCGGAAGTTGACGGCGTGTTCGTGTCGCCGTGGTTCAAGGTCGAAAACTACTACGATTTTTCCGAAAATCCGTACCGGTTCGACATGCCGATGAACCTTATTGCGATCGTTACCGAGGGCAAGTACGGCGCGGTCGGGGACGGTTTTACGAACGACACGACGGCCATACAGAAGGCGATTGACGACGTCAGCGCGGCGGGCGGCGGGATGGTGATCATCCCGGGCGACCTTTCGGAATACGGGAAGAGGTACATTGTCACGACGCTCGAAGTGAAGAGCAACGTCTGGCTGTATATTGACGAGAACGCCGTGCTGTGGCAGTCTCCGCGAAAAGCAGATTACCCGTACGATCCCGCGATCGGCCACGACGTTTCGATCCCCGGTGTGAACTGGACGCACGCGGGACTCTGCCATAATTACCCGCTCGTTATAGCGCGTAAAGCGCATAATTTCAAGATCACAGGTAAGGGCATGCTCCGCCTTAACGATGCGGGTTCGGAGTGTGAAGACGGCGTAGACGGCTCTACTATCTGGACCGGCTGTGAGACGCGTATCCACCTGATCGCTCTGGCGCTCGTTGAGTGCACCGACGCGCAGGTCAGCGGCATCACGATCCATCGCGCGAACTGCTACCATTTCAGCCTGTTCGCGTGCAGCCGCATATACGTTTCGGACGTCACAATGAACGAAGCGACGTGCGCATCAGGCGACGGTATCGGCCTCAGTTCGGCTACGCACGACATTAAGATCGACCGCTGCTTCCTCTTCTCGAACGACGACGCCGTAACGCTTACGTCTTCGTACAACGATCCGCGCGGCCTCGTCTGGTGGGAGGCCAGGACCGACAGGGACAATTCCGTCCATGACATCGAGGTCTGTCACAGCGACTTTTTCGGAGGTCACGGCATCACGTTCATCACGTGGGGCACGGACAATCCCGATCTTTCCAGACAGGAGATCTACAACGTGCGCGTGTACGATAACGTTTTGAGCGGCGGTTCTTCCGTCGGCACGTGGTGCGATAACCCGTACTACGGAAAACCGTTCGACAATACCGAGACGGACGATTATTCTCCCGTTCGAGACGTGCGCATTTACAACAACAAATATCTTGCGTCATGTTCGCTTCTGTCTGTTAAACCCACGAATTTCATCAGCGACTGCAAGATAAATTCCGCGTCCGATTTCCAGAACGGCGATTTCGAGAGGCGGAACGGCAAGTCCGGCTGGATCTCCGGGCTGTCGAACTGGTCGGTCTACGGGGACAGAACGAATGTGTCCGTGGCGGAGTCAGGCGGCGGTCATTTCGCGTCTGTCGGCGGCAATGTGTTTATGTACCAGGGCTTGTATTTCAAAAAGAGCACCGTCACTGTAGAGTTCGACTTTAGCATCATATCAGGCGGTGCGGAGTTCCTGATCGCGGATGCCGTTTCGGGCGACGTGCTCGTGTGCGTTCCGCTTTCGGGCGGAGGCAATACCGGCGCTGCGCCTTCCGGGCATTTTTCGTGGACGGGGGCGCTCGACAAAGGTACTTATCTCGTCGGTGTGCGTACTGCCGAAGGTGCGCAGATGTATGCTGATAATTTCAGCGCATCGCTTGCAATGTATAGTGCATCTCAAGCGATCGACATAGCCGGAACGGGAGAGACGTTGACCGCGCTCTCATTCAGCACAGACGTTTTGTACATACCATCCGAGACAGAGGCGATCACGTTCCCGCGCTATCTGGCGGAAACATTGCCCCGCGACGACAGAACTCCCGGAGAGGTCGTACCGATCGAGCCGTCCGCTACCGAAAACGGGGAGGATATTGATCCCGGCGAAAAGCACAGCGTCGGAAAACTTCCGACCGGGGAAAAGATCGCGATCTGCGCCGGTGCCGCTGCGCTCGTACTGGCAGCCGCCGCAGTGATAATTGCTGTGAAGCGTAAGAAAAAAGGCTGAGGTGTTTGCGGAATCGGGAAAAGAGCCTTCGCGCATTGTCAATTGCATTTTCTGCCGCGGCAATGTATAATGGTCTGGCTTCGGCGAATCCGGCATACCTGATTTGAAAACGTATGCGAATATTGCCGCTCGCCTGGCGCCTGAACGACCAACCATACCGGAGGAATAAAATGATCAAGGTCTCGGATACAAATGAATATAACGTAAACCCGAAGAATATGATATTCGACGCGTTTTCCACCAGCTATTCGCGCTACGCCGATACGCAGAAAGAAGTGCCGCCGGACACGGCAACGCTTGTCTGCACCGTCATCAGCATGGTCCTTCTGGCGGGAATGTTCGTGCTGACCGCATTTCGCTACGAAAGCGAAAGAGTTTTGTGGTTTGCGATGACAGGCGTGGCATTTGCGATACTCGGCTTCTTTGTATACCGGTATATGAAACAGCGCAATGCATACCTCCAGGCGGCCGGAAAGCCCAACACGATAAACACGAAACGCGCCGAGTTTGTCGGCCTCTTCGGAAATGTCGAAGAGCTTGACCAGACCATGCTGGCCGGAGATTTTCAGGACCAGGTTAAGAGGCTCAGAGACAGGGAGCAGGACGAGGTGCGTAAAAACGCGCTTAAAGCAGTGTTTGACGATCTGACCGTTATCAATAACCCCGATCTGCCCGTCTGCAGGCTTGTCACGACGCTTCCCGAGCGCTTTACGCAGCCCAGGGCAAGGCTCTATATGAAGAAGAGCGGCGACAAATTCGTTTTCTTCGATATCAACTGGGCAAATCCCGTCGGACAGATCGAGTGCGATGAGGATGATATCATTTCGTTCGGCAGGTTCTCATCGTATCCCGCGTCGATCAATACTTCCGGCGGAAAGATCCGTCCCGAGTCCGGCATCCTTGAGATCGCAAACGAGGGCGGAACGCCTGTATATCTGGATTTTGTTGACGACGAGTTCGAAAAAGCGCTGAAACTGCTTCCGAAACGTAAAGAGAAAAAACAGTGACGGCAGGATGATCCTGAGCGCCGCACCAGATTATTGACAAAAAGCCCGCCGGAATGTCCTCTGTTACACGGAGACTTCCGGCGGTTTTTTTACAGCACTTTTCACTTTTCACTTTTTTTCGCGGCCGGAATCTGCTATAATCAAATGCGGACAATCACACCGCGATCGATCGGTTTTTTCCTTCTTTCGCGGTCCGGAGGATAGATCATATCATGGGCGCGGAATTCAGGGTTAAGATACAAAGGGTCGCAGTATCCGAAAAAGATAGAAAAATAACTGTATATTGTTACTATGAGCCTGCTGACGCGACGCAGGCTGAAAAGGATGCGTTCAAAACACGCCTCGCAAAAAAGAGCGGCTTTGACGACCTCGAAGTCGTGTTCCTGACGGAAGAAAAAGCGCGAAATGCTGCCGGTGCGGCTGGTGCTGCGGCGGAGGCTTCAGAAGCAGCCGAAGAAGCGGCTGGAGAAGCAGCGGAAGGAATGGCGGAAGAAGCAGCCGGAGACGATATTGACGCACCGCTGCCGCCAGAGCCTCCCGAAGAGCAGGAAAGCACCGTCTATATGCCCGCGGACGCCGAAACGCAGGTGCCGGAAAAAGATGAACAGAAGACCGTAATTTACGAAACCGAACAGACGAAACCTGAAGAAAACATTGCCGCATCCGCACCGGCGGGAAAGGCACAGGCGCTCGTCGATACGGATACCGTTACCGTTGACTTCAGCGCGGAAGAGTACGAAAGACAGGTGGAAGCGCTTGCGCGCCAGGACAGCCAGGGCAGACGGTACTACGGAGAAGGCGGCGGATCGGGCGGATCGGGCTACGGCGCGGGACCTGCGGGCGGAGGTTTTTACAACGGAAAAGGCGACGGAAAACGCAGCAGAAAGACGCGCATCACTCCCGCCGAAGGCACGGAGCCTCCGATGGATAAAGACGGAAACGTCATACTGATCGGCAAAGATTTCAGCGTCCCGACCGTCAGAATGATCGATCTCAGCGCTGATTCGGGGTATGTGGGGCTCGAAGGCCGCGTGTTCAAATACGACAAGAAAAAGCTCAGCAGCGGATCGTTTATTGCCCTCATATCCGTCACGGACGGAACGTATTCGGTCGTGGCGAAGTTTTTCTTCCAGCCCGAAGACGCGGATTATATTGACAGCTTTTTCGGAAAGAACAAATACATCCGCCTGTACGGTGAAGCGGCGCTCGATAAATTCTCGCGCGAGCTCACTGTTATGGCGAAAGCGATCATTGCCGCGAAGCACGAAGAAAGGCACGATAATTCTCCTAAAAAGCGCGTAGAACTTCACCTCCACACGCTGATGAGCGCTGTCGACGCCATAACCAGGCCTGAAGAGCTGATGAAAACGCTTTCGGACTGGCAATGGAACGCGTGCGCGATAACGGACCACGGCGTTGTGCAGGGCTACTCCGAGATCACGCAGATATATAACAAGTCATACAAAAAAACGATGCCGGACTTCAAGTTCATTTACGGCTGCGAGGCGTATCTGTGCCATCAGACGCCTGAAATGAATGTGGAAGAGGCAAGGAAATTGCCGACGTACCACTGCATCATACTGGTGAAAAACGAGACCGGCCTTAAAAACCTGTACGAACTCATAACCAAATCGAACCTCGAATATTTCCATAAGCGCCCCAGAATGCCTAAATTTGAGATCGACGCGCACAGGGAAGGGCTGATATTGTCCCCGGCATGCTCGCTCGGCGAACTCTACGACGCGGTGATAAACGGCGAATCTGACGAGACGCTCCTTAAGATAGGCAGCTGGTACGACTATTTCGAGATACAGCCCACCGGGAATAATATGTATCTCGTGCGCGAGGGTACGGTTGATTCGGAAGAAGATATAAAGAAATTCAATCTGAAGATGATCGAGATCGCGGACAAGCTCGGTAAGCCGGTCGTTGCCACGTGCGACGTGCATTATCTGAGGCCGGAGGACAGCATTTACCGCGAAGTGCTGCAGGCGGGGCAGGGCTACGAGGATTATATGAATCAGCCGCCTGTATATCTGCGCACGACGGAAGAAATGCTTGCCGAATTCGCGTATCTCGGAGACAGAGCGCAGGAAGTTGTCATAGATAACACACGGCTGATCGCGGATATGATCTCAAAGATCAAGCCTGTGCCGGACGGTTTCTACCCGCCCAGCATTCCCGGCTCCGACGATACGCTCAGAAATTCGGCGTACGAAAAGGCAAAAGCAATATACGGAGATCCGCTTCCGGAGATCGTCGAAAAGAGGCTCGAGCGCGAGCTAAACGCGATCATCGGCAACGGTTATTCCATTATGTACATCACCGCGAAGGAGCTCGTGGCGGAGTCGGCAAGGAACGGGTACCAGGTCGGGTCAAGGGGTTCGGTCGGTTCTTCGCTGGCGGCGTATATGGCGGTAATCTCGGAGGTCAACTCTCTTCCGGCGCATTACCGCTGTAAGTGCGGGTATCTCGAGTTTCACGAGAACGAAGGGTACGACTGCGGCTTCGACATGCCTAAAAAGAATTGCCCGAAATGCGGCCTCGCACTGATCCGCGACGGGTACGACATCCCGTTCGAAACGTTCCTCGGATTCAACGGCGATAAAGTGCCTGATATTGACCTTAACTTCGCGTCCGACGACCAGCCCAGCGCGCATAAATATACGGAAGTGCTTTTCGGAAAGGGAAAGGTCTTCCGCGCCGGAACCGTTTCCGGCCTGGCTGAGAAAAACGCGCGCGGCTACGTGCTGAAGTACCTCGAACGCAGCGGAAAAACGGCGAGCAATGCCGAGATCGACAGGCTTGCGTCAGGGTTTGAGGGCGTGAAAAAGACTACAGGCCAGCATCCCGGCGGCATCATCGTCATCCCGAGGGACAAGGATATTCATGATTTCACGCCTGTCCAGCATCCCGCTGATAAGCCTGATTCGGATATTATTACGACGCATTTTGAATTCAAATATCTGCACGACACTATACTGAAGCTCGATATTCTGGGCCATGAAGGTCCGGAGATGCTGAAACTGCTCGAAAACTATACGGGCATTGACAGCCGCGGCGTCGATATCAACGATGAAAATATGCTGACGATATTCAGCAGTCCGGATGCGCTCAAGATGGATATGAGCAAGGTCAGGATCAGCATGCCTCTGGGCACGTACGGTATCCCGGAGCTCGGCACAAATTTCGTCATAAAAATGCTGATGGAAACGCGGCCGAAGAAATTGTCCGAGCTGGTGAGAATATCCGGATTGTCCCACGGCACCGACGTGTGGTCCGGAAACGTGCAGACGCTGATCGAAAGCGGCACGTGTACGTTGTCCGAAGCGATCTGCTGCCGCGACGATATCATGCTGTACCTGATCAATAAAGGCCTCGATAAGCTCATGTCGTTCAACATAATGGAGAAGGTCAGGAAGGGCAAGGGCCTGACGCCCGAGTGGGAGGCGGAAATGCGCGCTCACAACGTTCCGGAGTGGTACATCGAGTCGTGTAACAAGATCAAGTACATGTTCCCGAAGGCGCATGCCGTCGCGTACGTCATCCTTTCGCTGAGGATCGCGTGGTTCAAAGTGTACCGCCCAGACGCGTATTACGCCGCCCGTTTTTCGCTGAAGATCGACGACTTCGACGGGGTCAATATGCTTCATGGCCTTGACCGGCTTTACGTCCGGATGGGGGCAATGAATCTGCTGAATGCCGATGCTGACGGTGCCGTTTCGGTTTCCGAGGATGACAGCCTATCCGATTTTGCCGATTCGGATGATTCTGACGATGGCGGTTCCGGGGGCGACCTGAGCGCGAAGGAGAAGAGCCAGGCGGCAGTTTATTTCCTGCTCGTGGAGTTCTACGCGCGCGGCCTCAAATTCCTGCCGATCGACATATACAGCTCTGACGCGGGTAATTTTATTCCTACACCCGAGGGCATCAGGCCTCCCGTCGCGTGCCTGCAGGGCATCGGAATGTCCGCCGCGGAGAGCATCGTGAAAGAGGCCCGCAAGCGCACAGAGCGTGGCGAAAAGTTTATTTCGATTGACGATTTACAGGCGACGACCGGCGCGAACAAGGCCGTGGTCGAGATCCTCAAGGCTGAGGGCTGCCTCGACGGTCTTCCGGAGACGAACCAGGTGTCGCTGTTTGATATGTTTTAAGCTGAGGCGCGAGAGGGTCAAACGATGAGCGATGAAGTGATCATAAATGAAAGGAATTCGGGGGAGGTCAATCGTTTTGCGACCGATTTTTCGCTGCTTGAGGCGCAGGTCAGGTCGCTTTATGATGATGAGTGCGACGTGACGGCAAATCTCGCGAACGTTTCCGCACTTCTTTTCGACGTTCTCCCCGCCGTCAACTGGGCCGGTTTCTACCGCCTTATGCCTGACGGGTCGCTGATGCTCGCTCCGTTCCAGGGAAAGCCCGCCTGCATGCGCCTCGCAGCCGGGAAGGGCGTCTGCGGCGCAGCCGTATCGTCCGGCCGAACCGTCGTTGTCCGCGACGTACACGAGTTTCCGGGCCACATCGCATGCGACAGCGCATCGGCATCGGAGATCGTTGTACCGATCCGCCTCCCCGGCGGAAATATCTGGGGCGTGCTCGACATTGACAGCCCCGTAACCGGCCGGTTCGGAGAAACGGAGCGCGAAGGGCTGGAGAATGTAGGTAAAATAATAGAAAACTATTTTGAAATTGGATGATTTTTTGCAATGACCGAAGTAGCACTGATGGCATTTATAAATAGAATATTAAGAAACGGGTCGGAAGAGAAAGCCAGGCTGTCCCTGCTTCAACTTCTTGAAATACTGAGATTGCAGGGTGCAGATCCGGAACACATTCAGCTCGTCCGTGACGCCTCGCTGTCGGTTAAAGAGGCCAGGCCGGCCGCAAACCGGCAGATTTTCGTAAAGCAGGACCTTATTGCCGCCATAAGAGCGTCTGAAAAGCGAAGAAGAGAAGAAGAAATGAGTTCAAGAGGGCGGTGCTGATCAATGGGCAATTATATGGACAACACATATCTTGCCATTGACGGAGTGATCGTTTCGTATTCCGGTTCAGACGACGTACTTACCGTGCCGTCAAGGCTCATACAGATGGATATAGTCAGGATCGGAGACGGTTCTTTTATGGACTCGCGGATGAGCAAAGTGATCATCTCCGACGGAATAAAAGAGATCGGAAAAAATGCTTTCAGCAAATGCTGCAATCTGAAAGAAGTCGTAATACCGGCTTCCGTGACAACGGTCTGCAGCAATGCTTTTACGAACGATCTTCCGAAGCTGGATTCTATATTCATTGACCGCTATCCTTTGCAAGCGCAGCAATATTTGACGCTCAAACGGTCCGCGATCAGGATAAACAGCAACAAGTATCTCACGACAAACTATGCGGGGCTTTCGCTGATCAATAATGTTATGAATTCAACTTCCGCCAGACCTGCACAGTTTATTCCCGGAAACATAAGCAGATTGTTCTCTACCAGGGATATGACTGCTGTTGACCCGGAAGCAGAATGCTTTAATATATCTTTCGGTCTTTCAGGCGGCGATGGAAAGACAGTCGAGTTTTCATCGGTGCTGGCGGACAAAGCGGATCATTCCGATCCCGATACAGAGGCCAAACACGACGAACTGCTCAAAAAAGATGCTATTCCGGGCAATATGATGACGGCTATCCTTATCTTTGACGAAAGCAATCTCTTAGTCGATGCAGGTCATTATTATGTGAATGCGGAGATCAGGATCGGATATCACTTCTGGCAGTCTTTTCTCCCGATCATTCACGCAGGGAAGCAGTATTATTTATACAGGCGCAATTATCTAAGAGGCGATGATAAATACAAATATTCGAGGGTCGATGTGGCGATCTTAGACGACAGCGGATCAGTTGTAAAAAACAAGGACGAGGCATTGGACGTATATGGAAAATACAAAATACTGTCAATTCTGTGACAATGACAGCAGAGTAAAAGAAGTCAGTATCCTCGGCAAAAAAGTCCCGGTAAAAAACTACATCTGTTCCGCAGACGGGGTGAATTACCGCATTAAAACCGACCCGGTACGCCTGCAGCTGATCGTTTGCCCCCTGTCTTTCTGCCCGGCAGCCTGCCCGTTCTGCCTCGCGACAAATACCGGCAGGAAATACCGCATTGACACCGCAAAATTCGAAAAAACTATGAGGAAACTCAAGGGAGAGGACAGAGTTAGGGGAGTTAAAATAACGGGCGGAGAGCCTTTTTACGACATACCGCTTCTGAATGAAGTGATCAGCATCCTTTTCGACGTATTCGGGCTGAGTCTGGAAGTCTCCGTAAGCACCAACGGGATCGGTCTGAGGGAACTTCATAAGCTCAAGGATCTCGAATATCTTGACGCGATACATATCAGCAGGCATCATTATGATGATAAAATAAACAGAGGGCTATTCGGAGGAGCTGCAGTTCCGGATGCGAAAGAACTGAAAGAAGCGATAGATTCAGTATCTTTTAAAGATATTTTTGTGCTCAACTGCATGCTGCTGAAAGACTATATAAATTCAGCGGAGGAAGCGCACCGGTTCCTTGACTTTGCGATCGATATCGGCGCTCCGAAAGTGGGGTTCATGGTATGCACGCCTGTGAACAAATATGCGAAAGAACAGACGATACCGTTTGAATCTGTTATCCGCGAAGGGGATGAAACGCTTCTTTTCACAAGAGGTTTTTATGATTTTGATTACTGCCACTGCCGCGACGGTGTTTATGCTTCGCCCGACGGCAGGATCATTGAGTTTTACGGAAGGGATACGGCGGAATGCAGCGTTCCGTACGCACGGGCGCTTGTGTACGATTACGACGACCACCTGAAGATCGGGTTCGGCGGAGAAATTATTGAATGACCGGGATAAAGAACTGTGGATATTGACGCGAAAATAAAAAAATTCAAAATAGACCTGCTGAAGAAAATGCCGTTCTACGGCGATATCGTGTTAAGGCTTCCTATTGTCCGCAACGACAATATTCCGACGGCCAGGACCAACGGCAGAAGTATCGAGTACAACGGTAATTTCATGGCGTCGCTTAAGGAAGGACAACGCAATTTTATTTTTATGCATGAGGTTTTTCATGTGCTTCTGCATCATTGCAGCCGTTCAAAAGGGCGTGATCCGAGGCTTTGGAATACGGCGGCGGACATTATCGTCAACGACATGCTTCTCAGGCTCCGCTACGATCTGAACCGTCAGGGAATACCTTTCGAAAAGCCCGATAACGGTATTTTTGACAATGTTGCTCAGGGTGCTTCGGTGGAAACTATATATGAAACACTTGTGAAAAATAACCGCCGGATGCAGTCGGACTCTAAAATGTTTGTCTTCGGAATAAAGGGCAGCAACAGAATAGAAGTTCCCGATGACCTGATCATATTAAGCGGCGAAGGTGCGGGCGGATCCGGGGATCCTGCCGCGGAAATAAACGGAGTTTCCGTTCCCGGAGATCAGGACGGATTGAGTGAGTCGATGATCGATCAGATCATCCGCGAAGCAGTACAGAAAAACAGATCGGCCTTCGGCAGCTTTTTTGCCCCGAGAGAATTGATAGAGCTCACGGAGACAAAACGGCTTAACTGGAAGACGCTTCTCCGCGACTTCCTTGAAGAGGACCTGAATGATGAACCGTCGTACACTACTCCGGAAAAGAAATATATCCATATGGATCTGATACTTCCGGGCTACAGTATGACGGAGGAAAAGATAGAAGAAATATGGGCATTCGTGGATTCTTCCGGCTCGATCGGAAATGATGAGATGAAGCAGTTCATCACGCAGCTTTACCGCGTTTCGAAAGAGTTTAAATGTGCGATGAATCTGTGTTACTGGGATACGAGAGTGACGGACGTTTATCTGAATATTCCGAACGAGAAAGAACTGCTCAAATGCCTGCCGAAGCACAGCGGAGGGACAGATATAAATTGCGTTTACAGCTGGCTCAGAGAGAATAAAATAAGACCTGAAGTAATGCTTATCCTGACCGACGGTTATTTCGGACATCTGGATCATTCGGTTTTCATACCGTCCATGGGCAGGAAAACGATACTGGTGCTTTCGCCCGGGATCGTGATAAACGATGAGATGAAAAAGATCGGAAAGATAGCGACACTGTGATATAAAAGGAGCTGTGAGTTATGACGTTAAGGGATTTTGGCGAATGTGTCGAATATAACATCAAAAATAATATCAGACACGCGATACTCGGCCTCGGAGCGCCGGGAGTTGGTAAATCTCAGATCATCCGCCAGATAGGTAAAAAGTACGGGTATAAGGTGATCGATATCCGCCTCGCCCAGATGTCGGAAGTAGAAATAGGAGGACTGATCTATCCTAACGAAAGCCGGACGAAAACGGTATGGCTGACGCCGGAATTATTGCCCGACGAAAAACGCGACGGAAAAAACACGATACTGCTCCTCGACGAATTGACCTCGTGCACGAAAAGAGTGCAGGTGGCCGCGTACCAGCTTATACTTGACCGGAGGATAGGGCAGTATCAGCTCCCCGAAGGCACATTCGTTATTGCCCTCGGAAACCGCGAAGACGATGACGGCGTATACATAAAACTCGCGGGACCGCTTGCCGACCGCTTCGAGATCCATTATATCGAACCTGATTTTGACCAGTGGAAATACGATTATGCGCTTAAATACAACGTCCATCATCTCGTTATCAGCTATCTGACGTTTAAACCTTCGGCGCTGCATAATCAGAAAGAGGTCGAAGGCAGCATGGTTTTCGCCACTCCGCGTTCGTGGGACAGGGTCAGCGATATACTCCACATCGATTCGGACGTCACGAAACCGGTCATCCGCAACAAAATAATAGGCAACGTAGGTGAAAAAGAGGGTGTTCAGTTTGTAGAATTCTGCAGAAACAACGCAGATACGATAACGGCAGACGACTTCCTTGCCGGCAAAGGTCCGATCCCGGCGGCTCCCGAGAAAATATCGATACTGCTTTCTTCTCTGTCCGATAAAGTTTCCTTTCTCGCGAATACGGGCTATTCCGAGCTGACGGGTGAGCAGAAATCGAAGGTCAAGGAAGTTATACGTGCGTTCTTCAGATTCAGCGAGACCGAGTATACGATCGTAGGGCTTAAAAACGTTTTAGAGATGAACAGGGAAGCTGTGAAAAAAATATTCCTTACGATGGATGACAGAAAGATACAGCGGTTTATCGAGGACAATAAATATGTCTTCGGGCTGGAAGAGGTTAACGGGAAGAAGACCGGTCAATGGCTCGCGATGTGGCATTGACGTGCGTACCGGCGCGGCATCGAAATGAATTCACTGAAACGATTTTTAAAAAGCGAAATAACCGGATGGAACGCATTTGACATAATGTGGCTGTCGGTCGCGACGGCCGTTATCCTCGCGCTTTCGATCTACTGGAAAGACAACTGGCTCAGCCTGACAGCGGCATTGACCGGCGTCTGGTGCGTCATCCTCACCGGGAAAGGCAAGCGTTCTTCGTTCATATTCGGCCTGATCAACGTCATTTTCTACGCGATAGTGGCGTTCCGGGCGAAATACTACGGCGAAGTGATGCTTAACGCGCTTTACTACCTGCCGATGAACTTCGTGGGCTGGTTCGCGTGGAAGAAGCACATGGACGACTCCACGGGAGAGGTCGTAAAAGAAAGGCTGAACCCGAAAAAAAGCGTGATAATATACACGCTGACGGCGCTGGCAATACTGTTGTACGGGCTCGTACTGAAAGCGCTCAGGGGCAATCTCCCGTTCGTTGACAGCATGAGCACCGTCGTTTCGGTCGTTGCGCAGATCCTGTCGATAAGGCGGCTGATGGAACAATGGGTGCTGTGGATCGTTGTAGACGTTGTCACCGTTATAATGTGGGCGGTGAATTTTGCCCGCGGCGGAGAGGAGATCGCTACGCTCGCAATGTGGAGCATTTATCTGATCAACGCGTTTATTATGTTCGCGCGCTGGTACAAGGAGGCAAAAAAGCATGAGGTATAACGTCGGAATGTACGGAGGATCGTTCAACCCGCTCCATCTCGGCCATGTCGATTGCATGATCCAGGCGGCCAATATGTGCCGCGAGCTCTTCATCGTCCTGAGTGTCGGAAATAACCGGGGCGAGATCAATCCGCGCCTTCGGTACCGCTGGATCTACCGGCTCACGAAGCACATCGGCAACGTTAAAATAATCATGCTGGAGGATGATGCGGGTTCCAAGGCTGAATATACGGAGGAGTACTGGCAGAAAGATGCTCAGAAAGTGAAAGACGCGGTAGGCAGGCATATAGACGTCGTTTTCTGCGGAAGCGATTACGGCGCGAACAGCTTCTGGCACAGGTGTTATCCAGACAGCGAATTGTACATTTTTAAGCGAAACGGGATCAGTTCGACGGAACTGAGAGCGGATCCGTACGCACACTGGGACTGGATACCGGATATTGTCCGGCCGTACTACACTAAAAAAGTGCTGCTGATGGGAGGCGAAAGCACGGGCAAATCGACGCTGACGATAAATCTGGCGCACAGGTTCAATACGAATTATATTGATGAAGCGGGGCGGGAAATATCTGAGCGCAGCGGCACGGAAATGCTTATGCTCCCGGAAGATTTCACCGAAATACTGCTTCAGCATAAATTGAACGAAATAAAAGCGATAGAACACAGCAACAAGGTGATCTTTATTGACACCGACGCGCTGATCACGCAGTTCTACATAGGCTTCCTGGAAGATCCGGAAGCAGAAAAAAACAAAGCATTGTCCGACGCGATCGATGCGCTGAACGAGTACGACCTGATACTGTTTTTAGAACCGGATGTGGATTTCGTGCAGGACGGCGACAGGAGCGAGGTCATCAGGGACAATCGCGAAAAGTACAGCGAGCAGATCAAAGAGCTGCTCAGGAGCCATCATAAGAATTTTGTTACGGTAGGAGGCACGTACCAGCAGCGGTATGAGCGTGCGGTCAATGAGGTATGCGGTCTGATAGGTTTAAATTGAAAAAAATAGGCTGGATGATCCTGCTTGCGGCGGGGCTGGTACTGATCGCGATCGTATTTGCCGTATTGCCGTTCGTTCACTGGTTCAAAAGCACGCTGCCGGGCATGCTTATGCTGTTTTGCGGCGAATTTATGCTGGTATTGTCCCTGGCCGCCTGGAGGATATCGAGGGGGAAAGCAAAGAGCAATAATCTTTTCAAAGCGTTGACGGGGACTCAGATCGTACTGTCAGTATCGATGCTTTTGATAAACATCGGGTTTGCGCGCGAGCACATGGTCTTTATTACCGCAATAGGTTTTTTGGGCTTTACTGCCGCCGCGGTTACTGCGTTCGTGAAGCTGATATACCACATAGTGGTGAAACCGAATATCGCAGCTCCCGCTCCGGCAGTAAAAACCGTGCCCGATGTGCAGAAAGAGGAACGTCAGCAAACGGATCTGAAGCAGCTTATCCGGGCAAGGGTACCCGGTGATATACAGAACGCCGCGGTGCAAAGAAGGCTGCTGGATAATTTAAGCATCGCTTTTCCGTTTGTGAAGATGGTCACGGAAGACGCGTTCGAATTAAAGGCAATAGGCTCTGGAATAGCTGATCCCGAGACGGTGATCGCCCAGCTCGCAGCTAAAATAGAGTCCGCACTTGATGAGCGTGAGTTAAATATTTCGCGTGTATCGTTTGGCGGGCTGGACAAAAACGGTAAGATCGATGCGTACATCATTACGGATTATTACGTTTTTCTTCTGGGCGAGAAAAAAGCCCGGAAGCTGAGTTCCGTAAGGGATACGCTTTTGAAGTTAATGACGAAGGAAATGGTGCAGTAGATGCGTTCGCTGATAGTTACCCGTACGAAGAATATGCAGGGCTGCCTGAATGACGTGGTGCTTTATATCGAGGACAACGTAAACGGCCGGATTGTTATACAGGGTGTCAATTGCAGAAAGCTCGGTGTTGTTAAAAACGGCGAGACGGTGCGGTTTTCGGTCGATGATGCCGCTGCCAGGCTGTTCGGTGCGGTGTGGTCAGCGCCTTTGGATTGCTGTGATTTTATCGAGCTTCCGTTCGGGAACTGGCCCGTTTATGTCAGTGGTTCGGTCAGTTCTGCCGGTAATTCTGCTGTTTTTTTGTTTGACAGCAGCCGGAACAAGGGCAGTGTTGAAAGTGTGGTCAAGGAGAAGAGTACCCGGACTTTTGCACTGGTGTTTCTTGTTACTTTGTCGTTAATAGCTTTGCTGAGTGTTTTTAGTGCCGTCCAGGGGATCGCTCATGTCGGTGTCGCTGTTTTTGTCTGGATAGCTGCCATCGTCGGCTGGGCCTGCTTTATTAAGTGGGACAAGGGGAACAAGCGCAAAAAATCTTCCGCGGAGCCTGCGCGCTCCGAGCCAGTAGCCGCCTCGCCGGTGCTGCCATT
>JAGADO010000037.1 GCA_017613535.1 Clostridia bacterium
AATTCGAAAAACACGTTTTACTGGCCTAACTTTTTCGGGCGGGCAACTATACCTCCCAAAGATTATAATACTTTTACAAAACACCGAAACTGAAGTGTGATAAAGATTAGTGCATAATGTGCTATAATGATAAATGATACTTCTATATGTCATAAGACAGGAATCGGTTCAATAATAGCAAAAAAAAACAGTTTTATTAAATAGAGGAGAGTCAATAACAATGGAACCTACGATGGAAGAAAAACTAAATGCTTGTATCGAATTGTGCGAAGCGGGCGACCCTGAAATGTGCGCATTTCTCGGGAAAGAATTTTATTACGGATGGAATATACCGCAGGATCTTGACCGCGCCCTGCGCTATCTGACAGTCGCTTCAGAGAACGGAGATGCCATTTCGCAGTTTTCTTTAGGCTTTATGTATTGGTCCGGTCGCGGAACCGAGCCAGATCTTGATAAGGCGTTAAAATGGTTTCTTTGCTCTGCGGAGCAGGGCGTTCCGGAGGCAATGTACAATGTTGCTAAAATTCTTCTTACAAAAGATTATGAAAAGAACAAAGACGAGGCTGTTAAATGGTTAAAACGTTCGGCAAACGCCGGATATGACACGGCTTATGATATGCTTTCCGATTTGAAGTGAATCGTACAAAGGAGCGATTTTAAATTGAACAAGGATTTAATAGCATACTGCGGAGTTGATTGTTCGGCGTGCTCAGACTATCTGAATAGTAAATGCCCTGGATGCAGGAAAACAGAATGGTGCGATAGCGACATTTGTCTGCCGGTTGAATGCTGTCAAAAGAAGGGAATCCGTCTGTGCGGAGAATGCGAATCATTTCCTTGTACGGAAATGTCAGATTTTTATGAAGAATCTGAGAGCCATAAAGAAGCATACGGGCGGATGTTGTCTGTCAATAAAATATTACGGGGAAGAAAATGAATACCGGATACGAAATAAAACAATTGACCGAAGAAGATATATCCTACATTGAAACAAAGATTGGAGAGTATGCTTATAGCATGGCGCCGCCTGAATCCGGAACGCCTGATGAAGAGCAAATGATCTTCCGGGCAGATGATAAAGACGGGAACATCGCAGGCGGCTGCATCGTCAATATTCATGAATGGGGACGTGCTGTGCTCGCTCTGCTTTGGGTAGACGAAAAATACCGAAAACAGGGACTTGGTTCAATGCTTATTAAAGAGGCGGAGCTGGCTTCAAGAGAGAAAGGCGTCCGTTTTATGTGCCTCGCAACCATGGATTTTATGGCAAGAGGTTTTTACGAAAAGCACGGTTACACCGTGTTCACGGTTAATAAGGATTTTCCGCAGGGGCATGAAAGTTGGTCGATGTCAAAACGTATTGACAAGGCCGTTTCCGACTATGTTCCGGTTAACAACAGTGCGGTAAATACGTTTACGATCAGGCCGGGCGGGAAAGATGCTGAAGAAATCATTGCGGATGGACTTGAAAGTTACAATGAACAGTTTGCGCCGGACGAGCACGATAGTATTTCTGTCAGCAAAAAACTAGTTGACCAGAGCGGCAATATGATCGCGGGAGTTATTGCCGAAATCGGCGGCTGGAATGAGTGTGATATCGAATGCGTCTGGGTCGAGGAGCCATACCGCAGCCAGAGCATCGGTTCATATCTTCTACGTGAAGCTGAGCGTGAAGCAAAGGAAAAAGGCGCTTATTTGCTGTTGACGTACGGATGCGACTGGGTCGTTGACTTCTTCAAAAAGAATGATTACACAGTGCGCGGCGAACTTTCCGACTATCCGAAGGGACACACCTCATTTGAGCTTGAAAAAAGAATTTGACGGATTTTCCATTGACTTTTTAAAACATATATGTTATTAATTGCCCAAGCAAGAAACATCTGTTTCAATACTATGGAGGAAATATGAAAAAGAAACTGTTTAGCATTCTTCTGGCGGTAATTATTCTGTTTTCTTTCGCCGGATGTTCCAGAGCGGTACGTTCCTCTGATCACCTGGAGGATTACGTCTACACGCTTCAGTATCACGATAATTTTAACATTCTGCAGCTAACAGATATTCATTGGAACGTGAATACTTCCGCGAAATCTTCGATGAATTATCTTGACAAACTGTTTAAAGAAGTTAATGATCACATTGTCGCGACACAGGGAGCATCCGCTAAGATCGATCTTGTCGAACTGACCGGCGATATGTTCATGCTGGCAAACAGCTATCATCTCACCACGTTCATTGACTATTTCGAACGTAAAGCGAATGAATACGGATTTTATTACGCGCCTATCTGGGGCAATCACGACCGCCACAGTCTGTATAATCCCAACAAACTTGCCAGACTGTTTAAAAACGCGAAGCACTGCATTTATCTGGAGCAGACAGATGATCTGTACGGCAGGAGCAACTACGTGATCAATCTTACCGAGGACGGCACGGGCAATTCATCCGTTGCCTGGATGATCGCGAACCACGATTCCGGTGCAAGCTTCTCGGAGACTGAACTGTCGGTTTTCAGAGATTATGATTATATCCGTCCTGAGCAGACAGACTGGTTTATCAGCGAGCATGCTCTGGCAGGTGAAGACGTACCTGTCATCGCGTATTATCATATTCCGCAGGACGAGAATGAAAAAGCCTGGAAGGCTTTAACGGAAGACAGCGCTACGTTTAAGAACAAATTCTTCAAACTTGAAGGATTTGCTGATAACGGAGATGAAAAATACGCCAGCGACTTTATTGACCGCGCTAAAGACCACAACCTCAAAGCTGCGTTTATGGGGCACGCGCACAACGTCGACTGGACGTTTGAGTACGAAGGTGTTGTCATCGGTCTCGGTGTAAAAACGGGTGATGAACTTTATTTTGCACACATCGACGTGAATTCGGAAGACGAAGCGATGCAGGCAGGTCTTAAATCTGTCGGCATCACGGAGAATTTCGATCTGATCGGCGCTTCTCTTGTGACGCTCAAAAGTAGTGACGGATCATTTGATCTTGAGCATCTCTATTACAACGAAAGGGAAAACGGAGACTTTTCCGTATGGGTGAAATGGTGATGAAAAATATGTTTGACCGTAATAATTTCGTCCTTTCGGGACTTGACGAAAAACAGAAAAAAACGTCTCTTTTCGTAACGCTGGGGGTAGCTCTCTTCTTTATTCTTTCCGCGTTTACGTTTATGAATTTCTTATACTGTCTGTCTGACTGCATCGGTTCGATCGTCTGCGCTTCGGCTGACGTAGCGCTTCGCGACGCATTAAGATCAATGCCTGTATTTCTGACGTTCTTCATCACTTTAAGCGGATTGATGATCGCTCATACTTTTTACAGAAATGAAAATGCCGAGATGCTTCGCAAGAAAGCTAAAAAGCATGCTGTGATCGGTATCGTGATTGGAACGATACTGATCGTTTATGTTATAGTTATGCGCATTGCGGGTAAATACCTTTCGCTCGTGGAAGGCGCGCCTTCACCGCTTTATCCGCTTGATTCAGTTTTGTATGCGCTGCTCATTATTGCACTTGAAGTACTCATTCTCGTTTACTTTAAAAAGAAAGCAGAGAACGGCGCTTATAACGGTCCGTCCAGAGCTCCGCTACAAAAAAAGGGAAGGTTCGTACGCAGCTTCTTCAGAACGTTCTGGATGCTTATTGCCCTTTACGGTTTTTGCGGGTTCTTCTACAGCATCTTTATTGTCGACTTCAAAAACGGTTATGTAGCGTACAGCCTGGCAATGATGCTTGTCTCACTTATCGCATTTCTTTCACTGGCCGTGTGGGAACTTTACTACAACAATCTGACAGAGGAGAAGCGTAAAGAGGTGACACTTCCGCTGGCAATCATTTCTCTCGCGGTTTCTGTTGCTGCCACGATCTTTTACTTCATCGCTTTGAAAGGGAATCTTGACGGTCCTTCGAACGTCGGTTTCGGTATCCTTCCGATCGCTTTCTCTGCAAGCGTGAATTTCGCCACACTTCTTGTAGTTGCGCTTCCACTGATAGTTTCGATCACTGCGCTGATCAGAGGGTTGTACAGAAAAGGGAAGGCTAAAAAATAAGTTCTGACTGATCGTTTTAAAAAAAGGCTGTGCCTGGATGATCGACGGCACAGCCTTTTTTTACGAGACAATAAATTAGTCGCAAGTTTAAAGAAGTTTCTTTTCCATACGAATACAATCAAAAGTATTACCGTGAACGATCTCCTGATCAGTTACGGTATAGCCAAGATGAGAGTAAAAATCTGTTGCAACGACGCGGCTTTCAACTATCGCGCTTGAAAAACCGAGTTCGGTCAGCCACGCTTCTGCTTCGGACATAACGCGCTTGCCCAATCCTTTTCCGCGATATTCCGGAAGCACAACAACTCTTCCGATCATTGCCGAATCTGAATCTATCCGGTATAACCTGCAGGTCGCTACGGGAAACCCGTCGTCTGTAAGGACAATGTATTTAGTTTCGGGCGTGTCGTGTTCGTCAAACTCTCTTCGAAGAGTTATCCCGTGCTGTTTCGCCATACCCTGTATGCGAACGAAATACGCTCCGGCCTGCTGCCATGTTTCAGTAGCCCTAATAACTTGTATGTTCATAATTATTACACGAAATAGATCCTGTCATCTTTGCGCCTTGCGGCTGATGGAACTTCGCCGTCAATATATCCGATCGCGCAGTGGCCTATTCCTTCGTATTCACCCTGTATTCCGAGCTCTTTCAGTAATTCTTTATATTCTTTTGTCTCAAATTCTTCTTTAGCTCTGTGGATCCAGATGCTGCCAAGACCGAGTGAATGCGCTGCCAGCATGAGATTTCCCATTACGAGACTTCCGTCGTATAAATAAGTCGGGTATCTTTTATCTGCAAGCACTGCGATAATCACAGGCGCACCGTAGAAAGGATCGAATCCATCCGGCCATCCGCCTATTTTTCTGTTCGCTTCAGATAGTCTGTCGCGCTGTGCTTTATCAGTGAAAGCAATCGTTATTACAGGCTGTCTGCCCATACCGCTTGCGGCATAAAGTCCCGCGTCAAGTATTTCTTCTATGTCTTTCTTTTCGGGCATATCAGGCTTGAAGCTTCTGATACTCCTGCGCTCCTTGATTGCTTTGATCACTTCGTTCATTTAACCGTCCTCCTTTTTTTTGATCACGCTCCGGTGCCGCAGAGCTCAATATCTGCTGCGTACGGTTTCATGCCTTCTATGCAGATCCCGGCAACTGCCGCTACGTCCATACCAAGCATTTCACAGCCGCGTATTATCAGATCTCTGTCGCATTTGGCGGCGAATTTCCTGTCCTTGAATTTCTTCATAAAGCTTTTAACTTCGAGATCGCTTATTCCGTTCGGCCTCATACGCGCACAGGCCTGAATAATACCGGTAAGCTCGTCAACCGTAAATAAACTTTTTTCCAAATTCGTTTCCGGTTTAACATCTGTGCAGTGTCCGAACCCGTGACTGAGAATCGCGCGAACGTCAGTTTCATCTACTCCCTCAGCCAAAAGTTCTTTTTCTGTATGCTTCAGATGTTCTTCCGGATATTTCTCGTAATCGAAATCATGCAGATATCCGACAGCCATCCAGTGCTCGCGGTCCTCTCCGAAATGATCAGCCATTGCACCCATAGCGTACATCACGTTTTTAGCGTGTATGATCAGATGATGTTCAGTTACCTGGGAATCGTTCAATTGTTTGGCTTTTTCGAGCGTAAGCATAAGATTTTACTCCTTTTCAATTAAAAATGTATTTAATTGTGAATTCTAGTATACTCTTTTTTACGCGTGCGTCAATGCGATTTTAACTCGTTATTGTCGCGAGGTATTGACAATAAAAATCAAAACGCCAATAATTGACGAAGGCGAACGGGGCAGTTAACTGCCGGCGAATGATGAAATACGTTTGACCGGGGGAGTCGTCAATTGTTAATTTAAGAGGTATTTCGAAATGCATTTCGGCTTTTCATATGTAGGACTGATCTTTCTTATAATGCTTTTTGTTCCTAACCTGTTCTGGACAAGGAACAAACCGAAGGATTACGATGATTATTCCAAGAACGAGAATAAAGTATTGCTTATTTTAGAGCGCGTGGGTGAAGTGCTGGTCACTTGTATCGTTCTGATGTTCAGCGATTTTAATGTACGCGGTTTATCATTCTGGCTTGCATGGCTCATTGCGGCGCTTATTTTGATGATCTTGTATGAAATATACTGGATCCGTTATTTCATAAGCGAAAAGACGATGAAAGATTTCTACAGAAGCATTATTGGCATACCTGTAGCCGGAGCAACGCTCCCTGTTATATCGGTGATTTTGATTGCCATTTACGGAGGTAATCTGTTTCTGCTCGCTGCCGGGATAATTCTTGGTATCGGCCACATCGGTATACACCTGCAGCACCGGAAAGAAGCATTGCAGGCACAGCAAAAGTGATTACTTTTACTTGATTTTTGATCCGATTTGTGTATACTTTAATTGTTCCTTTGGAAGGCCGGAACAGACTCCGCTTGCGGTTCGAACATGCCGCGCTTTTTCTTGATACCGGGAGGAGTAGTTATGTTAAAAAAATGCAAACTATTATTGCTCGTTTCATCGATTCTCGCTCTTATTCTGCTTATGTCTGCTTGCGCTGATCTGAACAATCTGCTCAATATGTTCAACGAACCTTCGGTTACATACGTATCCGGAAGTGAAGATGATTCACCTGACGTCGTTGAAAAGGATGAAGAAGGGCACGTGATCAGACTGAGTCACTACAACGGTGAAGGAAAACTCATATTTGTCCATACCCAGACGTGGGAAAACGACAGAATAATCAATAAAAAGAGTTTCGATGATAAGGGAAACCAGACCGCTTCGATCGATTATGAGTACGACGAACGCGGTAATAATACCGTATCGTCCTGGTTTTTCTGGAATACCGGTGATCTGATGAAAGTCGAAAGAGTTTACGATGAATACGACCGTATGATCGAATCGACGGGCTATGGCACGAAAACGGTTTCGACAAATAAAACTTATCTTGAGTACGACGACAGCAACGGTGATCACCCGAAGAATTACTGCAAAAAGACTTATTATCCGTCGTATCCCGGGAATCGTTATTATGTTACTACTTTCGATTACGACAGCGACGGTAATCTGATCAAAGCTACGACGGTCGATAAGGACGGTAATCTCTCGAGTTACGAGCTATATACTTATTCCGACGGTAAGCTTATGGAGTATACGAGTTATGACGAAGAAGGTAAGCCTAGTTATACGTATAAATACGAATATGACGAAAACGGTAAGCGCATTAAAGAACTCAGGTACGACAGCGATGGGAATCTTGTCGGTGTCGATTACTGATCTCAGAGGTCTTTCGCATGGACTTCGAATTAATTAAAAAATACAGCGACAATGCGCTCGTCATGACCGCATTGTCCGAATCCGGTGAAAAGATGGCTTCCGGGAGTTTTGTGCTCAGAGATATCCGTTTCGGCGGTCAATACGTAAGAGCATTGACCGTTTGCGGACTTGAGACCAAACCTCAGTTCAGGCGGCAGGGGATCGTTCGCAGAATGATGTCCGAGGGGGAGAATTACGGAAGGGAAAACGGTGCTTTTCTATCTGTTCTCCATCCTTTTTCGTTTTCTTTTTACAGGAAGTTCGGCTACGAACGGGTAAGTGATACTGTAATTATAAAGTTTCCGCTGAGTACAATCGATTTTATCCCGTATTATCGCGGCCTTAAACCGTTAACAAACGAGCTGATTCCTGCTTTCATAGAATATTTCGACCGTTTTTCCGAAAACAGAAATCTGATGTTCAGACGAGATCCTGAACGTATCGACGTAAATAATACGTACGTTCTTTGCGAAAACGGCCGGATAAGCGGACACGTCGTTATAGACAATAAAGTGCATTTTGATGGCGTTAACCGTAACGATCCTGACGGACTTTTTATCAGGCAGCTGGGATACCTTTCGCCCGAAGCGCTTGGCTGCATCCTTGGTTTTTTCAGGATGTATGAAGGGGAACAGAAAGAAGTTATCATTTGCGACGCGGGACCGCTGCCGGAAGTCGACTCATTCCTGAAGCATTATATGGAAACCTCGTATGTGATCAGGCCTGATATTATGGCAAAGGTGCTCGATACTGAAAAAGCGCTCTCAAACGCACGGTATTCATACGGAAGCGCTCAATTCACAGTTTATGTCGTTGACAACGATAAACGTATCGGCGGAAAGTACTGCGTTGAATATTGTGACGGGCGCGGCAATGCAAAAAAAGCAGGAGATAGTATCGATATTGACGAAGACGCTGATATTGTATTGTCACCGATGGCGCTCTCGAAACTATTGTTCGGGTACGATTCATTTACGTGCGAAACTGCTGCTTATCTGCCCGGAGTTAAGGTCACAGCCGCTTCTTACAAGGCGCTCAATGCCTTCCCGAAACAGATAAACGGCTGGTTTGAACATTTCTGATGAAATATGGTATAATATAATATGGCAAGTATGCCAGATGATCGCGGGCACCGAACGAAAGAAAGTGTCTGAGGAAAGTCCGGGCTCCGCAGGGCAGGATGCCGGTTAACGGCCGGTGGAGGCGACTCCAAGGAAAGTGCAACAGAAAATAACCGCCCTGTTTCAGGGTAAGGGTGAAAAGGCGAGGTAAGAGCTCACCGCTGCCATGGTAACACGGCAGGCTGTGTAAACCCCATCCGGAGCAACACCGCATAAGGAACGCTACGTTTGCCCGACAGTTCCAAAGGTGGCTAAAGATACGCGGTAACGCGCATTCGCAGATAGATGATCATCCAGTACAGAACCCGGCTTATGACATACTTGCTCATATTTTAAATGCTTTATTCCGGAGCTGAACTGCTCGGCTTAACGGAGATGCTGCGAGGTACGGATTATGAAAAAATCAGGCAGGCTGCCGGTCATTGTTTCAGTTTTATTAGCGGCTGCAATTCTGTTCTCTTTATCGGGCTGTTCGGACTCAGGCGGGCCGCATAGCGGCACTGATCAGCATACACGAATACCCTCTGAAATCCATACCGATTTACCAACGGATAAACATACAGATATACCGGCGGATAATAATACCGAACCTGCCGTTACCGAAACAGTCACGACGTATATTCCGGCTGCGGAGACTGACATACCTTCAGTTACTGATACACCCGCTTCCGGTGATGAAAATACTCCCGTCGTCGAAGAAACGAAAACTCCTACGTCAGCGCCGTCTGATCCTACTCCCACATCCACTCCTTCTCCCAAACCATCTCCTACGGACGATCCGTACGAGGTCAATATCGACGGCACTCCTGAGCCTACCGAGTTTCATCCCACAGAAGAGCCTGCCACTCCGGAACCGACTCCGACCGCTCCTCCGGTTACCGAGAAACCGACCGAAGCTCCTACGCCGGGCGAGGATTACGTAGGACTCGCAGGTAAAAAATACAGCGAATATAAATATCTTAAATCCGCAGGAGATCTGTTTAAGATCGATGAAGTTATCAGATCCGTTACGACGGATGAAATGGACATACCCGAAAAGATCAGACAGATACATGAATGGATGGTCAAGAATATTGCCTACGATACTTCACTGAGGTCAAGGCACATCGATTCTTTGCTTGCGACCGGAAAATCCGTTTGTCAGGGATATGCCGAATTGTTCTACGTCTTTATGGGCGAACTTCAGGTTCCGTGTGAATTCATCAGCGGAACAGCAGGAGGAGAAAGCCACGCCTGGAACGCAGTTAAATTAGACGGAAAATGGTATTATGTTGACGTGACCTGGGACGATCCGCTCGTGGGAGGTCATTCCGACTATCCGGATGGGAGTAATCTGAGATATACTTATTTCCTTGTTACCAAAGCGGTTATCTCTTCCGACCATACGCCGGAAGGATTTCTGCCTGAACCCGCAGGAACTTCTGACAGCTATCACGATAATGCCGTTGAAAAAGCTCAGAATGAACTCCTTGATAAACTAAACGGAATGATAAAATCCGGAGAAGTTGTGAACGGATTTATTATGAACGGGCCGGATGATATTGACGCAACGATCGCACGCGTGATCGAATCGATTGGCAGATCGGCAGAAGCAGGAATTGCCCCGTATAAATTCACCATTTACTTTATTTCCGGTACAGGCGACCCGAAAGAACTAAGCCAGACGATACTGCAGCAATTGTCCGAAGCGGCAGTGAACGCTTACAAAAAATCCGTAAGGTGCAGCATGAAGATACAGGAGCAGGATTTTTACGGGACAATGGCGGGAGAGATCACTGTCGGTGAATGATTCCGGCTAAAAAAATGATACAGAACGGAGATGAATTGATTGGCAAACCTTAATGAGTATAAGTGCCGTAAGTGCGGAGGAGCACTTCAATTTGACGCAAACAGCAAAAAGCTTATCTGTCTGTATTGCGATTCCGCTTTCGAACCGTATGAATTTGTTGACGTGGATTCGTCGCTCGGTTCAGGATACGATGAGGACCAGGGCTTCCTTACCGAAGTGTCAAACACATGGGCTGACGGAGAGACTGACGGCCTTTGCAGCTATATTTGTAAATCATGCGGCGGAGAAATAATCGGAGACTCAACGATGGCATCGACAAGTTGTCCGTATTGCGGAAACCCTGTCGTCGTTATGGGGGCATTTACCGGAATGCTTAAGCCGGATTATATTGTCCCGTTCAAATTTGATAAAGCGCAGGCGATGAAAGCACTTCAAAACCATTTCGTCGGAAAAGCGCTTCTGCCTAAAGTGTTTAAAGAGGAGAGCAAGATCCAGGAGGTCAAAGGGATCTATGTTCCGTACTGGATATTCAATACGAATACGTACGGAAATTATAAATACAGCGCTGAAAAAGATGAAACGTGGAGCGACAGTAAATACAGGTATAAAAAGACAAGTTATTACAAGCTGTACCGCTTCGGTGAGCTCAATTTCAAAGGCATACCTATCAACGGCTCCGGTAAGATCGACGACAGGCTGATGGAGTCCCTCGAACCATTTGATATCAATCGCGCGATACCGTTCCAGACTGCTTATCTGGCCGGTTATTTCGCAGATAAATATGACGTTGAAACGCAGGTGGGATGGGAAAGGACGAAAGAGCGAATAGCGAATACGGCCGAAGTTTGCTTCTCAAAAACCGTTTCCGGATTCACGAGAGTTCGTCAGGAGTCCGGCAGCGTAACGTTTAACGATAAGCACGCAGATTATGCTCTTCTGCCGGTGTGGCTGCTGACAACAGTCTGGAAAGGTGAGACGTACCGTTTTGCGATGAACGGGCAGACGGGCAAGTTTGTGGGCGATCTGCCTCTTGACCAGAAGGCGCACGCGCTGTGGTTTATTCTGATGACACTGGGCGTCGCTTTGGCTTCGTTCCTGATATCACTTTTGTTTATCTGATAATTACGGAGGATGATATTATGAAACGCAAAAATATATTTAGAATTCTTGTTTCCTTGCTGAGCGCATTTATTCTTTCATCTCCCGTGATCGCATCTTTTGCATCGTATGAATACGGATACGGGTATGAAACAAGGAGTACCGTTTTTTCGCCTCTCAGGATTATCATTTGTCTCGTTATCGGACTGATCGTTGCACTTATTGTAACGTCGATCATGAGATCGAAACTGAAATCGGTCCACTGGGATAATTATGCGGATAATTACATCGAGAACGACAGTTTCAAACTGTACATAGATAACGACGTGTTTTTGTACGACGAGGTCGAAAAGACGAGAATTCCTGACAGCAGGGATTACGACTGATCGTTTAATATTTTTTAACAAACGGGGAAATAGTAATGGACAGCAGTAAGTTTCTTTCAAATTACAAATTATGGCTTGGTGATGATTATTTCAGTGAGTTCCACGATGAGCTTGCGTCGATTTCTTCCGATCCTGCTGAAATCCGTGAGAGGTTCTACAAAGAACTTGATTTCGGAACGGCAGGGATAAGGGGGATTATGGGCGCCGGGCTCAACAGATTGAATGTGATGATCGTCAGAAAGGTCAGCACGGCTATTGCACGATTCATACGCGGAAAAGGAACGGGGGCAATGCACAGAGGCGTTGTCGTCGGTTACGACAGCCGTATTAATTCGGAAAGATTTGCCAAAGAAGCTGCATCTGTTCTTGCCGGTCACGGTATCACGACGTATATCCATTCGAGTCTGTCTCCCGTGCCGCTTCTTTCTTACAGTGTGCGAGAACTTAACTGCGAAATGGGTGTGATGATCACCGCCAGCCATAATCCGAAGGAGTACAACGGTTACAAAGTTTACGGTCCCGACGGCGCACAGCTTTCGCCCGACGACAGTGAATTGATCACGCTTAAAATGAAGCGGATCGCAGACCTCAGAAAGCTCAGATCGTTTGACTTCGAAGAACTGATCAGCAAGGGAGAGATAAAGTATTGTCCTGATATCATTGTCGGATCATATATGAAAACCGTAAGAGCGCTGCTGCCTGATAATTCTCCTGCCGAATCGCATACGGAAGACCTGAAAGTCGTGTATACGCCTCTCCACGGCGCAGGAGCGGCTTTTGTCCCCGAAATACTGAAATCAATCGGCGTCGGAACGGTAAAAACCGTAAAAAAACAGATGATCCCCGACGGTAATTTCCCGACTGTACCTGTTCCCAACCCTGAAAATTCCGACGTTTACAAACTCGCCCTGAAAGAGGCGGCACGCATCGATGCAGACATAATAATCGCGACAGACCCGGATTCTGACAGGACCGGAGCGTGCGTCAAAACAGAAGACGGCCGCTACAGATTACTGACGGGCAACGAAATCGGCGAGATCCTTCTTATGCGCAGGATCAGTCTGAACAAGAGTAAAAATCCGTTCGTCGTGTCTACGCTTGTGTCAACGAGGATAGCCTCTAAAATATGCAAGGCTGAAAAAGTTAAATATATCGATGTGCTTACCGGTTTTAAGTTTATTGGCGAGCAGATCAAGATACACGAAGAAAACGGTGACGGAAAGTTTATTTTCGGATTCGAAGAAAGCTACGGATACCTCGCCGGAAGCTATTGCCGCGATAAAGACGCCGTCGCTTCTTGCATGCTTATTTGCGAAGCTGCCGCATATTATAAGAGCCGCGGTATGACGATCGCGTCGGGCCTTTCTGAAATATATGAGAAAACCGGCGCTCAGCACGAGATCCAGACTTCGCTCGTTCTTAGCGGAGAGTCCGGTGCTGCGGAGATGAAGCGGCTGATGTCAGCCGTTCGTTTAGCCGGTGCCGACATTCTGACTGAGCAGAGACCTGATTATTATATGGACCTGCTTGAAAATAAAAAGTTCGTTAAGACTGCATCGGGAAAATACAGAGTATCCGCCGAAAAAGATTTCCCGATATCCGACGTACTTTATTACTCATATGACGGATTCTGGTTCTGCTTAAGACCGTCAGGCACAGAGCCTAAAATTAAGGTCTATTTCGGCGCAGAAGGCGCTTCTGAGGCTGAGGCAGTAAACAATGCAGATGAACTAAAAAAACGCGTTATGGCGCGAATAAACGCCCTCTAAATCGATTCTGTATGCTGCGGAGATCAATGGCTTGACTGATTTTGTTCACCTTCACGTTCATACCGAATACAGCCTGCTCGACGGTGCGTGCAGGATAGGTGAATTATGCCGTAAAGCAGCATCATACGGCATGAAAGCACTCGCCATTACAGACCACGGCGTTATGTACGGTGTCGTCGATTTTTATGAAGCCTGCAAGGAAGCCGGCATTAAGCCTGTTTTAGGCTGCGAGGTATATACGGCTCCGAGAAGCAGATTCGACAGAGACCCGATGATCGACGCAGAACAGGGGCATCTGATATTGCTCGCCGAAAACGACGAAGGGTATCACAACCTTATTAAGATCGTTTCTGCTTCTTTTACGGAAGGGTTTTATTACAAGCCAAGAGTCGATAGAGAGCTGCTGAGGAAGTATTCAAAGGGATTGATCGCGTGTTCGGCGTGCATCAAGGGTGACGTTGCCGGATATCTGCTTTCGGGCGATTACGAAGGTGCGAAAAAATGTGCTCTCGAGTACAGCGAAATATTCGGCCCGGACAATTTCTTTCTTGAACTTCAGAGCAATGGCCTTCAGGAACAGATCACGGTCAACAGCGGACTCATACGCATTTCTCGTGAGACTGGTCTTCCGCTGGTTGCCACCAACGACGTCCATTATCTCGATCCCGATGATGCACAGATGCAGGATGTGCTCATGTGCATACAAACGGGGAAAAAACTTTCCGACGAGAACAGGATGAAGTTCTCGACCAATACAGTTTATCTTCGGAGCAGGGAAGAGATGAACGACCTTTTCGGCAAGATCCCGGAAGCGCTTGAGAACACATGCAGGATTGCTGACAGATGTAATGTCGAGATTAGTTTCGGACGCCCTGTTTTACCTGTTTTTGAGATACCCGGAGGGCTCAGCGCCGAAGAATATCTTAGAAAGCTTTCGTATGAAGGTGCTTATGAGCGCTACGGATCGGATCCCGGGAGCGAAGTTATAAAAAGGCTCGAATATGAACTGGGTATAATAAGTCGGATGGGATATTGCGAGTACTATCTGATAGTCTGGGATTTTATTAAGTACGCAAAGGACAACGGGATCAAAGTTGGCCCCGGGCGCGGTTCGGGAGCCGGATCGATCGCGGCATACTGTCTGAAAATAACTAATATTGACCCTCTCAAATTCAATCTTGCGTTTGAGCGTTTCCTTAATCCCGAGCGCGTCAGTATGCCTGACTTTGATGTAGATTTCAGCGATGAGCACAGAAAAGACGTTATCGACTATGTTATCAGAAAGTACGGGGAAGACCGCGTTGCGCAGATAGTGACTTTCGGTACTCTTGCGGCAAGGGCTGCGATCAGGGATGTAGGCAGGGTAATGGACGTGCCTTATGCTAAAGTGGATGCCGTGGCGAAAATGATCCCGATGGCGCAGGGCCCTGCCAAGATGTCGGTCAATCAGGTCCTTGAGTCTGATCCGGAATTCAAAAAACTTTATGATTCAGATCCGGAGATCCGCGCAATGATCGATACGGCTTCAAAGATCGAAGGTATGCCCAGAAACTGTTCGACGCACGCAGCCGGAGTGGTGCTTACAAAAAGACCCGTTACAGACTACGTTCCGGTACATAAGAGCGGTGATATTGTCGCTACGCAGTTCCCGATGGCTGTGCTCGAAAAGATAGGACTGCTGAAAATAGACTTTCTTGGGCTGAGAACGTTGTCGGTAATTCAGGACGCGCAGGAGATGATATTAAAAAATCACGGCGTGAATATTGATTTCGATCAGCTTCCTTTAAATGACCCGAAAGTGTTTGCTACGATCCAGAAAGGGCAGACTGCCGGTATTTTCCAGCTTGAAAGTAAGGGTATGACTAAGTTTATGACCGAACTTAAGCCGGATTCTCTGGAGGATATTATTGCCGGTATCGCGCTGTACAGACCCGGTCCGATCGACCAGATCCCGAAATACATTGAGAATAAAAAAGCGCCTGGTTCGATCACATACGATGACGAAAAGCTTAAGCCGATCCTCGACGTCACATACGGATGTATGGTCTATCAGGAGCAGGTAATGCAGATATTCCGCGATCTTGCTGGGTATACGATGGGGGCATCGGACCTTGTAAGGCGTGCAATGGCGAAGAAGAAACACGACGTGATGGCGAAAGAGCGCGAAAAGTTTATTGACGGAGCACGGCAGCACGGTGTGCCGGAAAGCGCGGCGGTGAAGATCTTCGACCGTATGGCGGAGTTTGCGAGCTATGCGTTTAATAAGGCACATGCGGCGTGCTACGCCGTTGTCGCGTACGAAACGGCTTTTCTTAAAACTTATTATCCGTCTGAATTTATGGCCGGGATCATGAACAGCTTCGTCAGCTGGCCAGAGCGTGTCGCGGTATATATTAACGAATGCAGGCAGATGAAGATCAAAATATTGCCTCCTGACGTAAATGAGGGCGAGGTAAGGTTTACTGTTTCTGGCAGTGGCATCGTGTACGCTCTAGGTGCGATAAAAAATGTCGGGATAAAAAGCGTCGAACAGCTTTGCGCTGTTCGCAGCGAGGGTGGAAAATTCAGATCTTTCTATGATTTCTGCGTAAGAACTGCGAACACAGATATAAATAAGCGAACTGTTGAGAGCCTGATCAAGGCAGGTGCGTTTGATTCGTTCGGTCATTCGAGGCGCGCACTTCTGTTTTCATATGAGGAGCTTATGGACAATGCTTCTGCTTCTGTCAGGTCGCGTGCGCAGGGGCAATTATCTCTTTTCGATTCTTCGGACGAGGATAATATCAATAAGGGCGTGGTCAAATCGCTTTCCGAGTTTGACACGGGCGAGCTGCTGGCAATGGAAAAGAGCGTGCTCGGTCTTTACCTTACAGGTCATCCGCTACAGCCGTATTTTCAGAATATTAACAGAATGTGCACGCTGAATTCCGCTGATCTGTTGTCCGCTGGCGACGAAGCTGGTCCGGAGAATGACGCCAGGATCGCCGACGGAACGGACGTTGTCATTGCCGGCATCATTACGACTATCAAGAAAAAAACGACTAAAAACGGCTCTGTAATGGCGTTTTTAAACGTCGAAGACCTTTTCGGAAGTTTTGAGGTCATATTATTTCCTAAGACATATGAGAAGTTCGGTAAACTTATCTCACAGGATATGATCGCCGTATTCAGGGGTAAGGTCAATATCCGCGAAGATGATGAGCCTAACATATATTGTTCGACGGTTTCGCCCATAGAGTCATTTAAGACGGAGAATGACAAGGGGCCCGGCAGCAGGGAAGATCGTTCTTTCTATGTTAAACAGTCTAAGCTCGGTGCGGTTAAGGCGTTCTGCAATTTCTTTACTCCCGGAAATAACGGCGGCAAAACAGAGCGCATCAGTATCTTTAGCGTTGACGACAACGGTTTCAGGTCGGAAACGCCTGTTTTTAACGCTGATATAATGTTTGACAGAGAGATACGCGCCGAACTTGAATCTATAATAAACTGATTTCTTACTTTTTGATCGCTCCGATTATTTCCACTATGACGGATATTAACGGCTGGTGCAGCAGATAAATTAATAAGCTGTGCCTTCCGATGAATGAAAGTACCCTGATCGGCACTGATTTTGAAGGAAATTTAGGGAAGAGCGTCTTTTGCTTTTTGTAAAGCGTTTTTCCGATTAATATACCGATCATAAACCAGCCTAAATGAGGCATGATAGGGAAATAATCTCCTGTCATGAATCCCTTCGGGGCAAATCCGAATACTGTGAGGATCTTCGCGAATCCGGTTATATCATAATACTTTCCGGCAATGAGATAACCGGTTACTATAAGTGCAGCGGCAATGACCGGTATGACTGGTAGCGGTATTTTATTGAGAAGGCCGTACAGCATCATGCAGAAGCCAAGCAAGTGGAGTATGCCCCAGTATATGATTATGTCTTTACCGGAAACCCCGAGCAGGTACATTACGTATGTGACCCATGTTATTAAAAGGCCTGCGAAGAACACGATCATACCGCGTTTCAGAAATTTATGTCCGAGCGTCACGCATATGCCCGAGAGGATGATGAAGAGGACGCCGCCGTTTTCCTGTATGAAATCGAATACTTTCGGCGTTTTTA
>JAGADO010000038.1 GCA_017613535.1 Clostridia bacterium
CGAAACACTGAGAAAGAAACCTATTTATCAGTTCTTAGGATTCATCTCAAGAAGTTCAATGTCATTCATCCAGCCCCAGAAAGTGGTGATGTCGGGAGTCAGAGTGCTGAGCTTGACTCTCTCGGTGCTGAAGATAACAGCGTTCTGTCTCTGGTAGGTCGGGATCTCAACGCCCCAATCCATGATGATGTCAAGGCACTGCTTGTACACGCCTTTTCTGTAAGCGTGGTCAGCACTGACTCTTGCATCCATAATGAGCTGGTCGAGCGTATCATCCTGGATCCTGTAGTGGTTGGACTCAGAGGAGCCTTCCACACCTACAACGTTGGAGCTGTGGTAAACCTGATACATATCAGGGTCAACAGCAGCGCCCCAAGCAGCAGTCCAGAATTCCTGCGTGCCTGCATCCAGAGCATCCCAAAGGATATTGGAGTCAGACGGGTCATTGATTTCAAGAGTGAAGCCGATAGTAGCGAGCTGCTCTTTAGCATCGGTAAGGATACCGTAAGCGGGGTGATCGCCAATACCGTCGCCGGGAACGATTACTTCGTAGGTGAATTTAGCGCCTTCGGGAGCAGCGGTGAATTTACCGGCAGCATCATCCCAGGTGTAACCTGCGGCCTTGAAGAAGCCGATAGCAGCCTGAAGGGCGGCAGCGGTCTTCTCTTCAAGAGACATCGTAGAGGTGTAGATCTGATTTCCGTCTACATCCTTGGAGTATGCAAGCTCGTAGCCGGCATCGTTCGGCTTCGGAGCTGCCCAGGAAGTGTTGGAAATAGGATACTGGATAATGGAAGCTCTCTCATGGTAGTAAGACTGGATATTCTTATCTCTGTTAACTGCAAAGAGAGTTGCGAAAGCTTTGCGGAGATTCTTGGAAGCATCGCTCTTAGGATCGCCTGCAACGCAAACTGTAGTAGCATTTGCGCCGATGTAGCCGTAACCAAGGTTATCAACGGTGCTGGTGGTAACGATGTTACCGGTGATCTCGCCGTTGGAGTTAGCCTTCTTAATAGCGCTTACAGCACTGTCGTTGAAGGAAGGATCGGTTACGTCGAACAGACCGGAAGTAACGCCCGGAACTTTATCGGCATCGTCGGTCTCCTGGAACTTGATGTACTTGATCTTCGGAGCGCCCTTGAAGTAGTAATCGCTCTTCTCGAAAGTAACAACACCGTTCTCGTAGGACTGGAACTTGTAAGGACCGGCGCCCATAGGATTGGAAGTCTTAGCTTTAACAGAAGTCAGGTCGCCCTTGGTGAAACCGAAGGAGTTATTGGCAACGTCAAGCTTGGAAGCATCGCCGTAGTAGTGAAGCGGAGATACTGTAATGCCCAGCTGGTAAATAGCAACAGCGTCGAACTTGGACATCTTGATGTTGAGTTCGTAGTCGTTGACCTTTACGATACCGGAAATGTTAGCAGCGGATTCGCCGACCTGAACAGCTTTGGAAAGCTCGTCAGCCTTATCGCCCAGTTTCTTCTCGATGAAGGAAGCGAAAGCGTCGTTGGCTTTTTCTTTCTCGATGCTGGCGGGATCATCGCCGTATGCAGCGTAGATAGCAGCGCCGTAATCTTCGTAAGTCGGGAAAGAAGTGGTGAGGTCAAAGTTCTTACCGTCGGATGTGGTGAAGGTACCATCTTCATTCTTTCCGCCGAAGCCCCACATTGTCATACCGAATGCAACGTAAAGTTTCTCGTCAGCCTTGAGGGCATCTTCTTCCATTCCGAAATAAGCAGGAGCATAGCTCGTGTATTTCGCCATTACGTATTTCGTAATGTCTTCGCCGAGATCGGGAAGAGCTGCATCGAATGCTGCCCAGTAAGCGTCACGCTGCTCAGCGGTGAACAGTTCGGACGATCCGTCGCGGCCTGCAGCAGCGATAACGGAAGTAAGCGGAGACATGTTCGCGCGATATTCTTCCATACCGATGATGGGCAGAGCGGAGAACGTGGTGGATCCGGTGTAAGCGGGATCGCAGTAAACGTAGATAGAGAAGAGAACGTCGTCAACAGTGAGTTCTTTACCATCGCTGAACTTCACGCCTTTTCTGAGCTTGATGTTGTAGTCAACAGTTCCATCGCTGTTGATCGTCTCAGTAACGTCGGAAAGACCGGTGTAAGTATAGTTGGTTCCGTTGTACGCTCTGGTTTCTCCTTCAATTCCCTTATAGACAACATTGCCTTCACGATCGGTGGAGATAAGGCCGACAGCGGTCATACCTGCAACGTCCTGATCGTATGCTGTGGTCGCGAAGAAGGGGCTGAATTTACCGGAAAAACGGGAATAACCCACAACCAGTGTATCGGCGCCTACGTAGGTATTCTTCGGTTTACAACCTGCAAATACGGCAACCACAAGAGAAAGCACTATCAAAAGGGCAAAAACTTTTGTCAGTTTTTTCATTTTTCTTCCTCCATACCAAAATTCTGTAACCAACGAGTCTTCGCACGTCCTATTTTCGTGGTGCGATAATTGGATACGTTGAGAAATTGTACATTAATCCGGAAGTGTTGTCAACAAAAAATTTCATTTTCCCGTATTTTTTTCGTTTTCTGTAAATTTCTCGCGTTTTGCGGGCCCGGGCCGTTTTCGGCAATTTCCTTCACTTTTCGCATTATTTTTAGCTATTATATGACAATTTATTGGCAGTATGCTTTGTTTTGCTTGTTTTGCTTTTTCTCTTCCATCCGCGCGATTTTTGTTAAAATTTGCGTTTTCTTCCTTCTCCCAAAGCTGCGTTCCGTGGTTCGGACCGCCCTCCTGCCCGCAGTTCTCCGCCCGCGCGCTTATTTTTTCGTTCAATCAGGCTGTCTTTCACTGAAAAAAGTGAAACGCGGGATCATCTATGATTTTTGGAGCAGATACAGATCAGGAAGCAGCGCCCGACAGCGCGACCTTTGGTGATTAAAGGAGGTGGCGGCGCCTCGGAAGCTCGAATGGCGCCGGACACTTTTTCATTCGATTTAAAAGAGAAGAAATACCTCTTTTTCATCCTGCGAAGCCGAGTAGACAGTTAAGAATTTCGTTTGACCGAAATGCGGACTATCAGTTGCTCACGCATAAGACTCGAAATTCGTACTGTCACTCGGTTCGCTTCAATTATCCCCTTTCGCCGCCGGCACCATCGTGACATTCTTTCGGCGCGAGAAGACGAGGACGATCGAGGCGAAAAAGAAAAGAGACGCAGAGGAAAAAACAATGTCGTTGACCGTAACGGGACGCGACTCGCGGCCGGCAAGCTTAAGAATGTACGCCAGAACGATGCCGCACAGATTCCAGCCCGAAAGCAGCATGATAACAAAAGAACTCTTGGCAAGGCGCTCATGCATCTTGTCCTTGCGCTCACGAGTCACAGGAGACTCGGGAGAATTGCCGGACTTCAAAAGATAAAACGCAGCGATAGCGAGGTACAGCAGCGGAAAAACGCAGACGAGGAAAGGCACGAGCGTGTAATACTGCGCCGAAAAACCCTTGTTACTGTAAAAAGCGACCGCAAGGACGAAGAAAAGGATCGCCAGCAGCGTAAAAGCAGCAATAAGACGGACCTCGGAACGGACCTTGTCAGCCGGCTTCTCGAACACATAGTAAGTGCCCTTATAGACAGGCTTCGTAACGACCTTGCCCTTCTTATCCTTCATATTCTCAAGTCTGTAATCGCCTACATATTTCTTATTAAGCATAAAACAACCATCCGATTTCCTGCATGACCACTAAAGCCAGCCGCCGGGCAGCCCCGGTCAATTCATTGCCGCCCCGCCGAAGCATGGCGCGCCAAAACATTGCCCCGCCGCGTCAGCACGCGCGGTCAATTCTTCTTTCCCTTCCTCTTAAACACGCGCCTGAAAAAGCCGCCGATCTTGCGCCCGAGGAACGAGAAAAACTGCTTCACCTTCGAAACCGCCTTACCGGTGACCCTCACCGCAAAGCCCTGCTTCTCCGCGTCATCGCCGCCCGTATCAGCCTTATAATCCGGGGGAAGCTCCCCCGCCTCGATCTTCTTCCTGATCCTCCGCTCGATAAGCGTATCATAGAAGAAAACCTTCGCGATCGCCGCAAGCACGTCGCCGATCAGGACGCCGATAAACCCGAACAAACTGCCGCCGATACCCAGTCCGATCAGCACGAGCAGCGGACTGATACCCATCTTATGACCGACAACATGCGGCGTGATGAACCAGTTATCGATCATCTGAATAGTAAGCACGCACACGAGCGCGCGCACGCCCATCCACGGATCCTGGACAAGGCTTATAAGTATCGTGAAAATACCGCCGATCCAGGGACCGATGTACGGGATCATATTAGTAATGGCGATGATCGCCGCGAACAAAATAGCGTACTCTATGCCACCGATCAGCAGGACAATATAAGACAGCAGCAGGATGACGGTCGCCTGAATCAGCTTGCCCGCGAAATACTGGCGGAAGATCAGATCGATCTTACGGCCGCCGTCGACAACATTGTCCGCGCGCGTCTTTTTGAACAGCCCGTACGTGATACGCGTCGCAGCATTCTTCGCGCGATCCTTCTCAAGCAGCATATACACCGAAACCAGCAGCCCCATAAACGCCTTGAACAGGCCCGAACCGGTAGCCGTCAGCACCTTCGTCAGCAGCCCGGTAATAAAATCGCTGCTGAGCAGCCCCATAAGCCACTCCTTGATGCCGTTGATGCCGTTGACGATACCCTCCGTGACGAAATCAGGCAGGTCGAATTTACCGCCCTCCACCACGTCGATATAAAACTGGTACACCCTGTCGGCCATTGACGGCACCATCTTCGCCAGACTGCCGATAGATTCTATAAGTTTGGGCACTATCGTGCCGATCAGAAACGTAAGCACCGCCGCGAGCGTCACGTACGCGATGATAATACCGACGTTCCGCCTTTTGCGCGCGGATTTGATCTTTTTAAGCGGGTGATCCGTGAGCCAGCTGACGTACGCGTTCAGCACGTACGCGATAATGAAGCCGACCAGCAGGTAGCCCAGCAGCGACAGCACGTACCTGCCCGCGTTGCTGATGAAGCCGCGAAGGCCGTTGAAATCAAATATCGCTTTAGCGGAAATAATAAGCAAAAGCCCAAGGCCGAACAGAGTTCTGTAAGTGCCCTCGGACAAACGTTTGCCCATGCGCCTGAATACGCTGCCGGAAGTTCTTCTCCCGCCGTCAGCCCGGACGTCGTCAATCACTTCTTCGGAGGCGTCTTCAGCAGCGGCCCCGATCGCCTTTTCCGCGGGTCCGCTCTCTTCGGCGGAAGCGTCTTCCGCGGCCTCAGCGGCAGCCGCATCAGCAGCTACTTCAGCGGCGGCACCGGCCTCGTCCGTATATTTCTCAACATCTGTTTCACTCAAAGCACTCACCGCCTCTCGGAATAAACATAAGTAAGCCTGCCGAGCGGAGCGCTGTCACCGTTGCGGTAAAACGTCCAGATATCCAGCGAACCGTCCTCGTTCCACTGATAATTATCCGCCCATTTGAACCGCACGTCAACAAGTTTCAGCCCCTGCTCTATACCCAGCAGCTTTTTAGAAAGCCTGACCATCATTTTATTGCCAGAAACACGCATCTCGCCCGTGCCCGCACGCACCCAGCCCTTATCCGGGCCGGAATACTTAGAGACAAACACGGTATTGCCCTCGGGCGCCTCGAGATTCACCGCAAAATCGATCCCATCGTACCAAAACGAAGCATCGCCGTTTCCGAGAAGATTGCCCGCAAGCGCCCCGTTTTTGCTGTCACGCCACGCACCGGACGAAATGAAAAGCGTCATCCAGTTTTCATCGGTCGAAGGCGTGATATCCTCCGCGGTCTCGGCATAGAAATAAATATAGTTCCTGTCCCTGACCACCTTGAACTTCACGAAATCGTTTCGGCCCGTCTCATCTATATAAGGAATACCGCCGAATCCCGGCGAACAGCGAAACGCCGTATCACCCTCGTAATCGGTGTAAACAGCCGTGATCCTGTCGCTGTCCCACTGGTCGAACCCCCCGTCAAGGTCGATCGTGACGTTTCCGCCGATGGCAACGCGCCCCTCGGTCCCCTTATACATACGCACGTTCGAAATAAGCTGCATATAATAATTGTCGCCGAACAGACCGTTCATAGGCTCGATGTCGCGGCTCGCCTCCGGATCGGCGCAGTCAACGAAACTGATGGGCTGGTCGAAATTGCCCGGCTGCCTCTGCGCGACCCACTCGTTCCACCCCGTCACAAACACCATCTCGGGGTCAACGCCGATCGCCCACTTCCACTGGTCCGCGAAATTATACCCCCAGTATATCGCTCCGGGCGACCGGTCGACAGCGCCGTCGTGGAAGCTCCTCGTCTGATCTCCGCCGCCGTACCACGCCGCATTCGCAAAATTGATCGTAGCGTTGTGCTGGGCAACGGACACGCTGACAACTTCCTTGCGCCCTTTCCTGCCGTACACCGCACGCTCCGTATAAAGACGCGAGAACTCCATCCACGGAAAACCGTTGTCCGTACGCGCCTCTGTAGGCCATATCGTGTCCTTGATCGTGAAATAATTCTCCACCTCAATAGGCACCTCAACGATCCAGCCGGGCGCCGCGGTGATCATCGGCTTCCCGTCCCACTGGTACCAAAGCTCGTCCAGCCGCGGGTAAAGCTCATGCATCTCTTCGTTCGTATACAACTCGGTATAATACGTCATAATATGGCCGCCGGAATCGTTGTTCGTCAGAAACGTGAGTTTCGGCACGTTCCAGCCCTGCTCGAGATACTCGTACCATATTTTGATGACCTGCTTTATGCGGTCAACATATTTCGGCCCGTTCGTCGTGTCGAACATTATGAAATCGATCCCCGCGTCCGTGAGCATCTGCACGTGTTTGCGCAGCACCCACTCGTCCGTCGAAACATAATACCCGAAAAGAGGCTCGCCCCAAAAATGGTGCCTGTAGCGGTCACCGCCTCCTGCCGCGATCCAGTTCTCCTCCGACTTTATCGCATCCGGATCGCTCAGCACGATCTTATAATTATCATAAGGACCCTGCCTGCCGTGCTCGCCCTGCCAGACGAAATAGAAAATACCGACTTTCCTGTCTCTCGCGTTCGGAGTCTCTCCGGAAAGCGGCAGTACGCGTCCGACGTCATCGATCCCCCCGAACTCCCCGTTCACGGGCACTATCGGGCCGGTATATCTGCGCATACTGCAAGCCGCGGTCAGCGCAAGCAGCATGACTGCGAAAAGCATCAGACATATCAGAATACCGGTCCTTGCCTTCATCTCATTCTATCGATTATTTCGGGGCCGCGCGGGTCAAGCTCCGCCAGCTCCGGTTTCGTTTCCACCAGCTGCTTGAACAGGTTGCGCGCGTCGTGGCCGTGTTTGTAATCGTTCAGGCTGTCGTACACGCCCGAAAACGACGTGAGGCCCCACATAATTTCGCAGATCCCGCGGTACAGTTCCGCGTCGGGCAGCTCTTCGCTCTCACAAAGCGTTTTAAGCCTGGCAGCCAGACCGCCCTTGGTAGCACACAGATTCGCGTTGACCTCGGGCCCGAGCCGGTTGAAGCAGCCGCGGCGGAGAAGATACTCAGATGCGGGATTTACGCCGGAAGCCTCATCGGTCTGCAACGGATCGTAATTAAGTTCATATAAGATAGCCGTCTTGCCCCAGCCGTCGAGCCCGTCAAGCAGCGGAAGCAGGAGGTCATTGACATTCTCCGCACCGGCGAGCGACCGCACCGCTGGAGCGCAGAAGAACGTAAACTCCTCGTGGCGCGCGAGGGTCAATAATATATCAAGATCTCCGGAGGCCTTGTCAGCATCGCCGTTCGCATCCGGTCCGGCGGGCTGTTCCGGATCGCCCCTGTCCCCCCACATTCCGAGGAGGGCAATTCCGACCTTCACCAGCTCGCGCTTCCTTGTCCCGGTCGCCAGCCTGAGCCCCTCGGACCTCAGCGCCGCCTTATCAGTATGCATCGCATGGAGGAACGAAATGACCGGGTCAACGACCGCCAGCGCCCCTGTTTTGAGCAGCGCCGCTTCCTCCTTCTCGCAATTCTTATCCGACGGTTTAAGCGCCTGCTTGCGCACCTTGCGAGCCAGCAGATAATTCTGAAAAGCATGCCTGCGGATACTGTACGTTGACCGCATCAGCAATGATTCGTAGGCACCCGGCACCCATCTGTCGGAAGCCTCCGCACCCAGATCGGCATGGTCGGGCAGGCGGCTGTCGCTTCGGAACGCACCGCTCTCCAGTTCGGCTTTTACCCATTCATATAAAGTCATAGCTGTACCTCCGGCCGCGGCACCGAAGCCGTCCGAAAATCATTGTCACTCTCTCAGCGTACCGCCGAACACAGTCTCGAGACCGTTGAGGATCTTCTTCATCGCCTTGTCAACATCTTCGTCCGTGAGCGTCCTGTCAGGTGCGCGGAACGATAGCGCGTACGCAAGGCTCTTCTTTCCGGGTCCGACCTGCAGCCCTTCGTAGCAGTCAAACAGTTTGCACGATTCGAGTATCTTTCCGCCCCGCTCGCACACGAGCTTCTGCACGTGCCCCTGAGGCACCGATTTATCGAGCACGACGGCAATATCTCTCGTGACCGCCGGATATTTGGGCAGTTCTTTATTCTGCGGGATGTCGAGCGCCATTTCGAACAGCGTATTTACGTTCAGGCACGCTATCATCGTATTCTCCGGAACTTCGAACGCGGCGGCAACGACAGGGTGGATCTGTCCGAAGAATCCCCCGTCTAAATTGTTGCCAACGGTCAGGCGGCAGAGACGGCCCGGATGCATATAAGGCATTGACGCACCGTCATCCGGCTCGAAGCCGTAGCCCTGCACGCGGAGCGCCTTAAGCAGCGCCTCGACGTCACCCTTGAAATCAAAGAAGTTGCTGTTCCCGTACCCTGCCATCGTGATCAGGCGGCGGTGCTCAGGAAGCTTGTCCGGATACGCCTCAGTCTTTATATATATGTAGGAAATCTCGAACAGAGACGCTTTTTCGACGCGGTGCGCGTGGTTAACGGCAAGCGCTTCCAGCGCCGAGGGCACCATTGTCGTGCGCATCACGGAGAAATCCTCTCCCAGCGGGTTGGAGATGACAACGGCGTCGCGGAGCTTGTCGTCCGCTTCCAGACGTAGTTTGTCAAACACAGCCGGGCTGCCGAACGAGAACGTAAGCATTTCGTTGTACCCGAGACCGGAAAGCGTGCGGCGTACGCGGTCGGACAATTTCTGTTCGCGCGTGAGGCCTCCGGACATCGATTCGCAGCCCGAAAGCAGGCTCGATTCGATGCGGTTATAGCCGTAGAACCTTGCCACCTCTTCCGCAATATCCGCATCCTGCTGAAGGTCGTCGCGGAACGAAGGAGGAATGACGTACCCTTCGTCGAAATGCGGCTCGCACTCCAGGTCGGTCAGGATGCCTTCCATCTCTTCGCGGGTGGCATGGATACCTATGAACCGGTTGATCTCGTTTACGCCGCATTTGACGCGCCTGGGCTGTTTTTTAACGCTGTAGCAGTCGATAACGCCTTTGCAGACCGTTCCTGCGCCAAGGAGCTCGGTGAGTTCCGCGGCGCGGTCAAGCGCTTTTGCGCACGTTACAGGGTCGAGTCCCTTCTCGAAGCGCGACGAAGATTCGGTACGCAGACCGATCTTTTTAGCACCGCGGCGAACGGTAACGCCGTCGAAAATTGCCGCCTCGTACACCACTGTAGGAGTATCGTCGCGGATCTCCGAATTGAGACCGCCCATGACGCCCGCCACAGCGATGCCGCCCTCCTTGTCCGCGATGACCAGCATCGAACTGTCAAGCGTGCGCTCGACCTCATCGAGCGTTGTCAGCTTCTCGCCGTCGAAAGCGCGCCTTACGGTTATCTCACGCCCGCGGATCGTGCGGATGTCGAACGCATGCATCGGCTGACCGTATTCGAGCATAACATAGTTAGTAATGTCAACGATGTTGTTGATCGGTCTGACTCCCGCTTCGGAGAGCCTTTTGCGCATCCACTTGGGCGACGGTCCGATCTTAACGTTCGTGACGGCTCTGGCCATATATCTCGGGCACAGATCGGGCGCGTCAACTTTCACGCTGACGAGGTCCGTAACCCGCTCTTTCGCTTCTTCTTTAACTTTCGGTTCGGGGCAATTAAAACTCGCTCCTCTGCCTGTCAGTCTGTTTTCGGTAACCGCCGCTTCTCTCGCGAGTCCGAGAATGCTGAAGCAGTCCGCGCGGTTCGATGTGATCTCGAAATCGATCACAGTGCCGCCTGCCCCGAGCACTTTCATGACATCCTGCCCTTTAAGAGCATCGAACTGCGCCGCGGTATAACCCTTGAACTCGTCGAGATCCTGAAGGATGATCAGGCCGTCCTTAATTCCGCCCGGATAATCCGCCGCGTCAAGGCCCAGCTCGTCGAATGAGCACATCATGCCCTGCGACTCGACGCCCCTGAGCTTGCCCGTCTTGATAGTGTGGCCGCCGGCAATATTGGCCCCGTCGAGCGCCGTGGGGATGTACCCGCCAAGACGCACGTTCGGAGCGCCGGTGACGATCTGGAGGACATTGCCCCCGCCAACGTCAACTTTGCATATCTGCAGGTGGTCGGAGTTTTCGTGCGGCCTGACCTCGGTCACGTAACCGATCACCACGTCCGTAACATCCGCGCCGACGTTGTCAACGCTTTCCACTTTCGAGCCCGAGAGCGTCATCTGCGACGCGAGCTCGTGTATTTCTTCTTTCGTCTCCGCTTTTATATCTGTATAGCTGAGCATCCATTCTACCGGTGCTTTCATGTTATATCTCCCCTTTCTTCTCCGCTGCCTCGATCAGAACTGACTCAGGAACCTTACGTCGCCCTCGAAGAACTGACGCAGGTCCGTGACACCGAAGCGTGCCATCGCGGTACGTTCGACACCGATGCCGAACGCGAAGCCGCTGTACACCGCGGGGTCAATATTGCATCTTCTAAGTACGTCGGGATGTACCATGCCGCAGCCGAGCACTTCGATCCAGCCCTCGCCCTTGCACACGCGGCAGCCCTTTCCGCCGCACGCCCAGCACGAGACGTCAACTTCCGCGCTCGGTTCGGTGAACGGGAAGTGGTGCGGACGAAGCCTTATCTTCGTATCCGCGCCGAACATGTATTTCGCGTACACCTCGAGCGTACCCTTGAGGTCGCCCATCGTAACGCCCTTGTCAACGACCAGCCCTTCGATCTGGTGGAAGATCGGAGAATGCGTCGCGTCCATATTATCCGACCGGTAGACCTTGCCCGGGGCAATAATTCTGAACGGCGGTTTGTTGTGTTCCATCACGTGGATCTGCACGCTCGAAGTCTGGGTGCGGAGCAGCATCTTGTCCGTGATGTAGAACGTATCCTGCGTATCTCTGGCCGGGTGGCCTTCGGGCAGGTTCAGCGCCTCGAAGTTGTAGTAGTCATACTCGATCTCGGGGCCGTCGGCAACGGTATATCCCATGCCGATGAACAGTTCTTTCATCTCGTCGATTATCTGATTTATCGGGTGGAGCGCTCCTTTTTCGCGCACTGTTCCGGGCATCGTGACGTCAACGGCTTCGTTTTTGAGCTTTTCTTCCTGCGCTTTTTTCTTGATTTCCTCGATTTTCGCAGCAAGTTTCTGCTCCATGTGCGCGCGGATCTCGTTTGCTTTCTGCCCTATCGCAGGCCGCTCTTCCGCGGTCAGGCTGCCCATGCCGCGCAGCACGCCGGTGAGCTCGCCCTTCTTTCCCAGAAACGCCACTCTCAGCTCCTCGAGCTGCGGAAGCACCGCCGCACCGTTAACCGTCTCGTCGAACTTCTGCCTGATCTGGTCAAGGCTTTCCCTGATTCCCATACTGTTTTCCTCCCTTTATAACCTCTGCCGCCCGTACGGCTCCTCCGCCGTGCTGCCCGCCGGTTTTTCCTTCCTTAAAAAACGAATCCCCGTCCGCCTCGCCTTGCGGCAAGACTGACAGGGACGAATAATCATATCCGCGGTACCACCCACATTTTCGCCGCCCTCCGGCAGCGAACACTCTTTTCATTCCAGGCTCCGGAGCGAACTTCCCATCCGCCCCCGCCGGACAATCTCAGCCTTGTTGTCCTTCTCTGTAAGCTTCTTCGAAAGGTACTCTTCTCCTTCACCGCCTGCGCTATTCGGTTGTGCTGGCAATATACATCAAACTCGGCTGGTTGTCAAGGGAATGAAGCGCGAACCGTGAGCATGCCGCGAGGGATAATAGCAAATTGAAAATTGAAAATTGCAAATGGGAAAGCGATCCGGCGCCATTTTTGTTTCCGGAGCACCGCCAAAATTACCGGCGCCCGGTATGATTGCCCCGAAGTGCCGCAGCCTTAAGTTCCGGATATTCGCGCTTCAGCCACTCGACAAGCCCCTCGCACCCCTCGCGGATCTGCCTGCCGACCACATCGAAATTGCCGCTGTACCACGGATCCTCGATATCGCCGCCTTCGTCCGAAAAATCACGCAGCAGCCACAGCTGACCATCGCGCACACGCCCGCCGAACCGCCGCAAATTTGTCAGATTATACCGCTCCATCGCGACGATAAAGTCGAAATCGTCGAAATCCGACGCACACACCTGCTTGGCGCGCTTCCCGTCCGGGTCAATTCCCATCCCCCGCAGGTATGCGCGTGCTTCCGGGTAGACCGGCCGCCCGAGCTCCTCCGCCGACGTCCCCGCCGATTCGGCTGCGACAAGCCCCGTCAGGCCTTCGCGGTCAATCATCTCGCGGAATATGTATTCGGCCATCGGCGATCTGCAGATGTTGCCGTGGCAGACGAACAATACTTTTATCATATCTTCTCCTCTTCAAACCTTGCCGGCCCGCGGTTCGACGCTCCCAGGCAATCGCGATTCTACCATTTAAGTATATCCCGGTCAATATACCGCCGCAGTAAAGCACGGCCGCATTCCGCTTTTTTCTTGCATCCTGCTATATTAAAGTGGTAAAATCAACCATCTCGCACACTGCATGATCGGCGAAACAGGCCCGGCGCATATAAATCAGGCCCCGGCCGCGAAACAAAGCAGCCCGGCGGGATCGGCGGAACCGTTTTTGGCGACGCCGGGTAGAATGGCAGGAAGGTGAAATCAATATGAAAAATCACAAAATCACCAGATTCACGCGCTTATCAGCACTGATCATAGTGCTGGCCCTGGCAATAACCTCATATTGCCCCGGAGCAGGACGCACGGTAAAAGCAGCCGAACTCGCAAACAAGGCGTTGACCACTGACTCAGCGGCAGTCACTGCGGACCAGGCTGAGATCCGGATAGGCGAATCATACGCGATCGACCCCGCGACACTGAACGTAAAAAAACTCGGGCAGGACGAAGCAGACAGCGAACCGGAAGTGATACTCCCGTCCGACAAATACGATCTCGACGATATTGTCCGCGTATCCATATTCATGGAACAGGCGTCAGTCGTTGACGCAGGATACTCGCTGAACAACGTCGCGGCCGACCGGGAGATCCTCACGTACAGAGAAGCGCTCAAAGCGGCGCAGATCGAGACCGTAAACCGCATCAGCGAAAAACTCAGGTACAGCATTGACGTAAAATGGCACCTGACGCTCACGGCGAACGCGGTATCGGCATACGTGAAATACGGAGACATCGTAAAGATCGCATCGGTCAGCGGCGTTAAAAAAGTCGTGCTCGAAGCGCAGTACGAGCCCCCGAAAGACGTGCAGCCGGACGGAACGGCGAGCCCGCTCACGGCCAATACTTCCGAAAACATGACGGGCGCTCAGCAGGCGTGGGAAGACGGATACACCGGCGCGGGAAGCAAGATAGCTATAATCGACACAGGCGCGGATACGGACCACCAGTCGTTCAACGCGGATGCGTTCGACTACGCAATAAGCACGCTGGGCAAGACTGTGACGCTCATGACGAGCAGAGACGTTGACACGATCAAATCCAGGCTCAACGGAAGCGGCGGAAAATACCTGAGCTCCAAGATCCCGTTCGTATACAACTATGTTGACGGCAATACGACGGTCGATCACGTACACGACACGGAAGGCGAGCACGGCTCGCACGTTGCCGGAATTGCCACAGCAAACAGATACATAAAGAGCGGCAGCAGCTACGTTGTCGCTTCGGATACCGTCGGAGCGGTCGGTATGGCTCCCGATGCCCAGCTGATCATTATGAAGGTGTTCGGAGCAGGCGGCGGCGCGTACGATTCGGACTATATGGCCGCGATCGATGACGCCATCCTGCTGGGCTGCGACGCGGTGAACCTCTCCCTCGGCTCGTCCGTGCAGGGCTTCACATTCGACAGCGAATACCAGAACATACTGAACAAACTCGCAGATAAAGAACTCAACAATAAACTTGTCGTATCGATCTCGGCCGGAAACAGCTACGCGCTCACCGAGTACCTCGAGACCGACCTTTACATCGAAGACGTACACATGCACACAGGAGGCAGCCCCGGCACATACGTAAACAGCCTGTGCGTTGCCGCAGCGAACAACACACTCACCACCGGCTGCCCGCTCGTTTTCAACGGAAGCCAGGAAGTGTTCTACGCCGAATCCACCGAGGGCGATGACGGCACGGCATACACGAACCACAAGATGACAACGATATCCGGATCGTACTCATACGTCTATATCGACGCACTTGGCAAAGCATCGGATTACAGCGCGGTCAACAGCGCCGTTTCTCTTTCCGGTAAGATCGTCATCGTAAACCGCGGCGAGCTCGCGTTCTCTGACAAAGGCAACAACGCTAAAAGCTACTCCCCCAAGGCGGTGGTCGTTGCCAACAACGATCGAGGCACGATCCTTATGAACCTCTCCGACTTTACCGGCACGTTCCCGATGGTATCGATCAAGCTTGACGACGCCCTCATGATCAAACAAAACGCTTCATCTTCCGGCACGGTGAACGGCATCACATATTACACCGGCACCGTCAGAGTCACCAACACCGAAAAGACGTTCGTCGCAGACAGGCTCGATGCGGAAGTCACCGAATTCAGTTCCTGGGGCATCCCGGGCTCGCTCATCATGAAGCCCGAGATCACCGCACCCGGCGGAAACATCTATTCTGTAAACGGCACTCATAAAACCACGAGCGGTTCGAACGCGGGCGGCACCGACAAATACGAACTCATGTCCGGTACGTCGATGGCAGCGCCTCACATCACCGGCCTTTCCGCCGTCGTGGCACAATACCTGCGCGAAAACGACATTGCATCCGTGAACCCCGAACTGATCGAAAACTACTCGATCAGGGCGATCGTGCAGAGCCTGCTCATGTCTACGGCAACGCCTATGAAATACAAGGGCAATTACGTCTCGCTCCTGCAGCAAGGCGCGGGACTCGTTGACGTTTCCGCGGCCATAGGCGCTTCGTCGGTCATCATGATGAGCAGCGATGACGGCACGCTCACAGCTAAAACAGGCGCCGCAGCAGACGGAAAAGTAAAGGCCGAACTTGGCGACGATCCTGCAAGGACCGGCAGCTACACATACTCGTTTACGCTCTATAACCTCACCTCCTCGAACCTCGAATTCACGCTCGATACCGAACTGTTCGTACAGGGCAGATACGAGCTGGAGGGATACGCGTTCATGGACCCCGATACAGTCAGACTTCCGGCTGGAGGCGTCACGTACACCTGGAACGGACAGGCTATGGCAGAAAGCCACGACGTTGACCGCGACGGAGATACAGACAATGACGATGCGCAGGCGATACTCGATTACGTTTCCGGAAAGATCGCGGGAGACGGACTTGACCTTAACGCCGCGGATATGGACAACGACGGCAGCGTCACCACGTACGACGCGTACCTGCTCATTGACTGGACTCCTGCCGAAACGACGGGCGCATACATTCTCCCCGCTAACGGCACTGCTGAAGTTACTGTAACCATCAGCCTCACCGCGGCGCAGAAGCAGGTCCTTGACAGCGACTATCCGTGCGGCACTTACATTCAGGGCTTCACGTACGTCACCTGCCCCGAAGACGCGAACGCTGACAACGCTTGCGAGCACACGATCCCGATCCTTGGCTTCTACGGCTCCTGGACCGATCCGTCGATGTTCGATAACACCTCGTACGTCGATACGCAGTACAATGCGAGCCAGGCTGCCAAAAAGCCGTATACGGGCAACAGCAACACTAACTATATAAGGGTCGAGTACGGCGGCGTGAACACCAAATTCCTGGGTAACCCGTACATGATCGAGGAGGAGTTCCCTGCCGGCAGGCTGGCGATCAATTCCAATTCGAAGATCGTCAACATTTCCTACAACCTCGTGCGCGCAGCCGGCACAGTCGGTTTCGCGGTGTCCAAGCTCGACGGACTCGGCGGAAACGTGACGAACGTGATCACCACCGCGGTAAAAGCCAATAATGTTGACGGCATTTACGTCGATAACAGCGGCAACTGGCAGGGCACATCCACAAAGATCTACACAGTTAATAAAAACGCCGCCTCGTACGGACTTGCCGAGGGTGACGTTTTCCGCGTCGGTGTCTATGCGATACCCGAGTACAACGCGATGATCGTGAACGATGATTATTCCGGCGCAGGCGCGGGCACGCTCGGAGCGGCCGGACTCAGGACGCTTATCCAGTCCAACGTGCTCGGAAAAGGCGCGTTCATCGGGTACGATTTCGTGATCGACAATACCGATCCCGTGCTTGCAGCGCCCGTGCTGAACGGCAGCAGTCTGACCGTTTCGGCTACCGATAACCTCAATCTGGCTTACGTTGCCGTGCTTTCGCTTGACGGAAATACGGTGTACAGCGAGGCGGCTCCGGGAACCGATTCGTATTCGGTCACGTTTGACGCTTCGAACGCGATCGCCAACGCGCGCGGTTACGTCGCGGTGTTTGCGGCGGACTACGCGGGCAATGAAGTTGCCAGGGCTCTTAAGGTCAACGACAATGCGTACGAGGAGAAGACCGTTTACGTGCTCACAAACGAGCTGACCGCGGGCAACGATTACCTGATCGTTAACCGCAATTCCGTTGGTACGGGATACGCTTTGGGCCACAGCGGAACAACAGTTTCCACAAATTCCGTCAACGTCCTGGCCGGAACCGCGGATACTTCTAACCAGCCGTATATCGACAGCAAAGATGTTGCGGAAACGTCGATCTGGACGGTCTCCGGAAACAGTAGCGGTTACACGTTTAAGAACGGTAACTATTATCTCAGGAGAGGCAGTTCGAGCCTCCAGATCAGCACTACGAACAGTAACAACACCTGGTCCTGGGACGGTACGAATAACAGGCTCAGTATTAAAAACAACAATCAAACTCTTTACCTGAGATATTACAACAACAACTTCAGCATTAACACTTCGGCTAACAGCGTATACATCTACCGCAAGACCGTTATCCGCACCGAAATTGACCCGTTCGGCGTGATGTCCGTGAGCGTAACTCCCGGATCGCTTGACATTTACAAAGGCAACACGGCAGATCTGGTAGCGAAGGTATTGCCCCTGACCGCGACAAACCGCACAGTCACCTGGAGCTCGTCGAACAGCAGCGTCGCATCCGTTGACCAGAGCGGCCATGTTACGGCGGTCGCGGCCGGTTCGGCAACGATCACGGCTACGTCCAACGGCGATAATACCAAATCCGCTTCCGTCGCAGTTACCGTTACGAGTGTCAATAAATCGATGAATGCTATCGTTTGGGGCGATGACAGCAAAGCTTACTTCTCGAGCTTTAACGCGAACTCTCTCCCCTCCTGGAACAAGCTGCACAACGACGGTAAGACGATTCCGCTTCATTCGGCGTTTATGAACACTTCGTCCGCTCTGTACGCGGGAACGCTCGATACGTCCACCGCGGAGACGGTACTCTATACCGTTAACCGCTCTTCTTACGCTCTGACCGAATACGGCACACTTTACCTGTTCGCAACAGATATGGCCAGGGCTTCGTCAAGATATACCGATTATTTCGTTTACAGTTTTGCGAAATATCTGATCTTTGGAAATCTCGCACCGGAGGAGGACGAAGAAGGAACGTTCAGCGGCCTCCCGTACGGTTATTTAGACGTGTCTGAAACAGCCGTCGGCGACGCGTACGTAGCGGCAATTGCCGCCAAATCGATCGGGACCACGTCGTCAACGTTCTACTTCCTTGACGAGAACGGCAAAATCTGGCAGACGTCGATGAGCATCGGCAACAGCGTGTCCTTCGGCACACCGTCCCTGGTCGTCGATACCGGCATCTCCACCTCGTTCATCTACCAGAGCCTCTACTACGACGGCACGTATCTGTACTGGACGCACACCGACGGAGACATTGCCGAACTGATCATTATCAACCCGTCTAACGGGGCGGTCTATAACGCCGGTGATTTCGGTGAAAACGTGTGGCCTGTTACCGGTATTTACGTGAATGGCTCGGCAGCACCGGCATCGGTCGGCGACAGCAGCGCGGTCAATTCCGTTGACAACGGTTCTGAAGCGCCTGACCTTTCCGCCCTCAGGCCGCTCGCTTCGAGAAACGAACTTATGAGCGACGAGGTGCTCGCGCGCTTCCGCACCGAGGCAGCAAAGTTCGAATCCGGCCGCGCCGCAAGTGCTTCGGCCGCCGTTTCCGCAGGGTCAACGACTTCCGTCAGACCTTCTGCCGCGGCTTCGCCCAAGGCTTCCTCCGGCAGCTCAGCGACCGATTCCGTGACCGGCCTGTCCGTGCTCACGATCACCGAAACCGAAGCCGTTAACAACGGCCTCATCAAAGTAACCTACGATCCGGCCGAGCTCACGTATGTGAGCGCCGAAGCAGCCGCGCAGTTCTCCTCCGTGACCGTCAACGAAACCGATGGCGTCGTTGTCATCGCTTTTGCCGGAAAGACCGCTATCGCCGCCGGTGATGCGCTCGCGACCGTCACGTTCGCCGCAGTCTGCGAGGACAAGGCAGTCGATGTTTTGACTGTCGAGCGCAATGCCGAACTTGCCCTTTCCGAGAGCGTTTCGGCGACGGTCAACGGCCGCGGCCACAGCTATTCTTCTCCCTCCTGGTCCTGGACCGGTGTGACTTCCGCGTCGGCAACATTCGTGTGCTCCAACGACCCGTCTCATACGTTCACCGCAGAGGCGCTTATTTCGCCCTCTGACGGCACGGGCGACGATGAGGGGTATACTATCTACACCGCCTCGGTCGAAGGCCCTGACGGCCAAATTTACACCGATGTGCAGAAGGTCCTCAAAACCTTCACCGTCACATGGCTGAATTACGACGGCTCGCCTATTGACACCACAACAGTTGAATACGGCGTTATCCCAACACATGCTGATGTCATCAGAGAAGCCGATGACGATCACGAATACGTTTTTGCCGGCTGGACACCCGAGGTAGTCGAAGTAACCGGTGATGCAACATATACCGCTACATTCACAGAAGAGCCTCACACATGGGCAGATCCTATTTGGAACTGGACGGGCAGTGACGATGAGGGCTACAGCGCTGCAACAGTAACGTTGACCTGCGCGAATGACGGTAAAACGTTAGTACTGACAGCTGATATTTCTGTCGAGACAACTGCTGCCACATGTATTGCAACAGGACAAATAGTATATACTGCGACGGCATCGCTTAACGAGAACACATATACGGATATCAAGACGGTTACCA
>JAGADO010000039.1 GCA_017613535.1 Clostridia bacterium
AGATGAATGAGAAACGCGTCGGGCATGTGAACTGCATCACGAAAGAGGAATGGGAGGCTGACGGAAATGGCGTCGAGTAAGGATTTTCTTGCGTTTCTGCTCGATCAGCTCTCGGGGCTGGGAGAGGTCACTTACAAGGCGATGATGGGGGAGTTCATCATTTACTACCGCGGTAAGATCGTGGGCGGGATCTTCGACGACAGCTTTCTCGTCAAGAATATTCCGGCGGTTGCGGCAATGCTGCCCGATGCGGAACTGACGCTTCCGTACGAGGGCGGCACACCGATGCTGCTCGTCGATGACGTTGACAATCGCGAGTTCCTTGCCGGGCTTTTGAGGGCAATGTATCCGGAGCTTCCTGATCCTAAGAGGAAGCCGGCAAAGAAAAATAAAACGGCAAAATAAAAATGAAACCGGCCGGATCGCGACCCGGCCGGTTTTGGTTTATTACCTAACCGGTTCTGTCAGTTCTGTTAATTCCGTCAATTAAATTCCACGCTGAACGGAACGGCGATGTTGTCCGTGCCGGAGCAGAGATTAGCCGTATCGGTGGAAGTATAATGAAGATCCGCTGCGTACCGGACGCCCTGAGCGTTGTCAACAGCGATCCTGATCAGATTGCCCTCGATGACCGGCTCGACCTTCTGCCAGCTTCCGCCTTTTTTGACCTCGAAGCCCGCGATCGCGGCCCCGTTCACCGTCTTAAGACCACCGCCGGCGTACTTGTACTCGATAACGATCTCGTTGTCCTTGTAGCCGATCCTGCCGGGAATCGGGCATCCCGCATTCTCCATATCGCCGATGCCGTAAACGATTGCCGCAGCCATCTTCGCGCCTCTCTGACCGAGCTCGAGTTTGTAGTACGGATGTGCTCCGTCTCCGTCGCCCTCTCTCCAGCCGACGTCGATCGAAGGAATGACTTCGTAGTTGTGGATGCTGCCGTCGATCTTCACAATGGACTGGGCAAAGCGCATTTCGGGGACTTTATCCCATACGCCTTCGAGTTTAGCGCCGCCGCTCTCGTATCCGTACGAGGTGAGCTGCACGTTGAGGAAGAGCAGGTCGCTGCCAAATTTTTCGCGGAAATCTTCGACGGAGGCCTTGAGGGCAATGCAGTAGTCGTCGGTTTTATCTGCGTCTGATTCGCCCTGGTAGAATATGATCCCGGTCACTCCGACTTTTTCCATCGGGGCTGCAAATGCGTTGTAGATTCCGGCGGGCGGGATGGTGATCCCGTTCAGTGTGAGCGAGCGGTTTTTAAGCGACGCGGGGAATTTTTCGAGCGCATCGGCTGAGACGAGCAGTGACAGAGGCGCGCCTCCGCATGCGGTCATGATGATGCCGATCGGTACGTCTGGGTTAATTGTGTAGAGTTCTTTTGCGAAGAAGTAACCGAGCATCGAGAAGCTCGTGCCGGAAGCGCCGTAAACTCTCTTGCGCTCGGCGATCTGCCACTTCGTTGTCCGTGTGACGTCCGTCTGAGGTGTTTTCATGCGCTTAACACCTGTCGTATTGAGCAGGTTCCAGTTGATCTGGTGCATGATGCGGATGTTGTCGTCAGCCGTGGCATTGTCAAGGTACGATCCGTACAGATTCTTGAGGTCTTTCGTGCTCTGGGCAACGGTTCCCGTGAATGTTAGGTCTGCGTTGCTCTGCCCGGATACGAGCCATATGTCGCCTACGAGTACGTCCTGGAATTCTTTTTCGAATCCGTCCGCGCCGCGTACGATCAGGCTGTGTCCCTTTTCGCCGCTTGCCGGAAGCGTTCCGGAGAGGTAGAACGAGAATTCGCCGTTTTCGATCGTGCCGGATCCTTTCAGACCCTTGAATTCTGCGGCAACGATCTTTCCGTTTTGTGATTCGGGTGCTGTGCCCCAGATGACGATCTTGCGGTCTCTGGGCACGATCATGTTGTTCCCAAAGTAGTACGCTACACTGAATTCTTCTGCTGTCGGTGCCACCGCTTCATACTCCTCTACTTGTTTTGATGTCTCCGCGGCCGCTGTTCCTTGCTCGCGCCCGGAGCTCCATATCGTGTATCCTGCGAGGACGTCAACGACCGGTTCTTCTGTCGGATTTTCCGTCTGTCCGTCTGGTGCATTTGTCTGTGTCCCCGGGTCGGTCTGCGGCTTTCCTGCGCATCCCGCTGCGATCACCGTTACCAGCGCCAGCGTCAATATCAGCATTGCTGCCCGTCTTGTTTTTTTCATAACAACCTCCGTTTGTAGTGTGTGTAGTAGTTCGGTCTGGTGTTTGTTCGTCTGCCGTGTGTTAGTATATGACAAAACAGGGGTGGAGTCAATTGGGAAATGGGAAATTGGAAATTGGAAATGGCAAATGGGAAGTGGGAAGCGGCAAATGGGAAATGGCAAATGGGAAATGGCAAATGGGAAGTTGCAAGTTGCAAATGATTTTCCTCATTTTTTAACCTAATGGCAAAGAAGTCCGGCAACATTTTGGCGTCCGGGGCGCCGCTACCTCCTTTTTCACCCCGAAGGCAAAGAGATACGGCGCCATTTTGAGTCTCTGAGGCGCCGCTACCTCCTTTTTCACCCCGAAGGCAAAGAGATACGGCGCCATTTGCTGGCGTCAGGGTGCTGCCACCTCCTTTTTCACCCCCGAAGGCAAAGAGATCCGGCGCCATTTTGAGTTTCTGAGGCGCCGCTACCTCCTTTCTGATCACAGGGTTGCGCTTGTTTAAGGTCGAACTGGATGGTTCGACCCAGCAAAATAGAAAAATTCGGATTTTGCTGGGCTTTCAGAGGAGAAACGCAACACTGTCCTCCGTTCCAACATTTCATTTTTCTGGATGAAGCGCTTGACTCGCTCATTTTTCGAAACAGGTGCGTCCAATTTACCCAGCAAAGTATCGATTTTTATGGTTTGCTGGGTTCCTTTTTACCATGACTCGACCATTTTTCGGGCAATGTGCGTCCAATTTACCCAGCAAAGCGTCATTTTTGAAGTTTGCTGGGTACATTACACGTCATTTTAAAGGAAAAGAGCAGAGCCTTGACCACTTTACGGCCTAGAGACAGCGCCCGCGAACCCAGCAATCTTCTGAAAATTCAAAATTGCTGGGTTTTTTCGGCGAAGATCATTCAGTTGATCAGGTGGAGACGGCGCCCGCGAACCCAGCAAAATTTAAATTTCTCTGGTTTGCTGGGTCACACCAGCCAGTGCGATCTACAAGAAGCGCAGCCCTGTGATCAGAAAGGAGGTGGCGGCACCCTGACGCCAGCAAATGGCGCCGGATCTCTTTGCCTTCGGGGTGAAAAAGGAGGTGGCGGCGCCCTGACGCCAGCAAATGGCGCCGGATCTCTTTTCCATTCGATTAAAAACGGAAAAAGTACCTCTTATCCCTCACACGAAACCGAGTGGACGGTTAAGAATTTCGTTTGACCGAAATGCGGACTTTAAGTGTTATCGCATAAGACCCGAAATTCGTGTCATCATCCGGCTTCGCATTCACTTTACTCATCCCGCGCCGGATGGTATAATTAGGGAAGAAAGAATTTGGCCGGAGAAAGGGAAGGCGCGGCGGGATGGACATCAGAAGAGCGGAGAAAAAGGATATTGATGCAATCATAGGGCTGCTCGGGCAGGTGCTGGAAATACACGCCGCGATAAGGCCGGACATATTTGTCAGCGGGACAACGAAATACTCGGCGGAAGAACTCGAAGAAATGATAAAAAACGAAGAAAAACCGATATATGTTGCCGCGGACGAAAACGGAAAAGTGATCGGATACGCATTCTGCCAGCTGAAAGAAAGGCCGGTCAGAGAATACTTCGTACCCGGAAAAGAAATGTATATTGACGACCTGTGCGTTGACGAGAAAGAGCGCGGCAGGTCGGTCGGAACGAAACTTTTCGGACACGTTAAGCGTGAGGCGGCGCGGCTCGGATGCGGCGCGATAACGCTGAACGTGTGGCGCGGGAACGATTCCGCAGAGGCCTTTTACGAAAAGCTGGGTATGACGACGAGAGCGCGCTCGATGGAATTCAAACTGTAGCGGCCTTCGCAGCCGGGCCGGAGGCGAGGGGCCTGACGGAGGGCTTTGCAAACGCGCAGGCGCTGTGGTATATTTAGGACTGACGAGAGGAATGATTTGTTAATGATAAAAAAACTTAGCTCCCTTATAGCTTTGATCGCGCTGGTGCTGTGCCTGACGCTCGTGATCACGGGCTGCAGCACTGGCGGAAAGGGACCGGAAGCGACGGGCAGGGAGGCAACGGAAGTGCCTGACGGAGGGCAGGATCCGACGGATGCACCGACTGAAGCACCGACGGACGTGCCGGCAACAGAAGTGCCCGAAGAATACTACGAAACGAGAGAATACAACTTCGTTGACAATGCGGACAGGTTCAAGCTGTGCGGGCGCACGGCGGTCGAATCGTCGGGAGTAAGCTGCGACTGGTCTGCAGGCGGATTTGCCGTCAACGCGTATTGCCGCGGCAGCATCACGCTGAAGCTCGGTATTGCGGGATCATGCTACTTCTCGGTGTTTATTGACGGCGTGAAGCAGGAAAAAGACATACTCGGAAAGAGCAAGACGGAGATCGTCAGCGGGCTCGAACCGGGGCTCCACAAGATCGAAGTTTTCCGCCAGTCAGAAGTAAGGCAGGGAAGAGTAGTACTGAAATCGTTGACCGTCGACGGCATGCTGCTCGATCCGCCAGAACCCGCGAAACTCAGCCTCGTATTCATCGGCGACAGCATCAGCTCCGGATTCGGCACGAACCCCAAAACGGCGACAGGCTCCGAAGACCATGTTGACGCCACGCTCGCATACCCGTTCCTGACGGGACGCGCGCTTGATGCAGACCTCGAACTGGTGGCGGTCATCGGGATCGGGCTCGTTAAAGGGTACGTTGACGAAACGATGGGCGGCATCCTCAAATACACCGATTATTACCGCACCAGAAAAGTGCTGTACGAGCCTGCGCGCAAGGCGGATCTCGTTGTGATAAATCTCGGCACGAATGATGCTACGATGAGTTCGAATACGGAGCTGTTCCGCGAGGCGGCGAAGAACCTGATCGCGGAGGTGCGGGCAATGTACGGTGAGGACGCGCCGATCGTCTGGATCTACAACTCGATGCGCGCGGATTACGGAAAGCACACCAGGGCAGTCGTGGAAGAACTGCAGGGCCAGGGCGTTAATATAGCGGCGGTCAAGTTCACCGCGGATACTTCTGCGTACGGGCATCCGGGCGTCGCGGCGCATGTTAAGGATACGGAGCAGCTGCTGGAGCTGCTGAAAACGGAGTACGGAATCGGATAAGCGCTTAAAAGCGGAGAAGGTGCTTTTCATTTCGACGGCGCTGTTCTTCCCGCTGTTCCTTGTGCTCCAGATAGCGCTGATCGCGTTTCTTATCTACAAGGGGATAATAAATTGAGACTTAGAAAATACGACGGACAATGCGTCAGGATAACGGATATTGACGGCAATGTGTTCGAGGGTATCTGCGCGCATAACAGCGCGGATTACGACGAGCACGAGTTCGGTAATTACGAGGAAAGTCTGCAGATCCTGAGCTTCATCTTCTACAAAAGCGGCATCGAAAAAATCGAGAGCCTGGAGAAGGTCGACGGGCCGTACGGGTGCTTCTCGGAGCCGTTCGGGAAGCTCGAAGAAATGATAGTGGAAGACGGAGCAGACAGCATTGACGACGCCGTAATTGACGGGGAAGAAGAGCACGTCATACGCATACTGAGATGCATCGAAAAATATATTGACGACGCGGAAGATGATAAGCTGAAAGATCGCGCCGGGATCGCGGAAGTGATGAGAAAGCTTGCCGCAGATACGGAGTATGAGGATGAGGAAATAAGGCAGAAAGCCGCGAAGCTGGCGGAACTTATCGGGAGCCGGAATGACGAAAACGGCGATGAAATAAAGGAGTGTTACGGCAATGAGGAAGACTAAGATCATTTGTACGCTGGGCCCTGCCAGCGAGAGCGAGGAGACGATCGAGAAGCTCTGTTTAGCGGGAATGAACGTGGCGCGTTTCAACTTCTCGCACGGCACGCACGAGTGGCATAAGATGGTCATGGACCGCGTGAAAAAGGTCAGAGAAAAGCTCGGAATACCGGTAGCGATAATGCTTGACACGAAGGGGCCGGAATACAGGCTGGGGACGTTCAGAAACGGGCCGATACAGCTGGCGGACGGCGACAAATTCACGTTCACCGTTGACGACATCGAAGGTGATAAAGAGCGTGTTTCCGTGTCGTTTAAGACGCTTAATAAAGAGCTCGAGCCCGGCAATAAAATTTACGTGAACAACGGCATCGTGCAGTTCGTCGTCGACGATATCGAAGGCAGCGACATCCACTGCACCGTGCTGGAAGGCGGAGTTTTGTCCGACCGCAAGAGCATGTCGTTCCCCGGAAAAGTACTTAACCAGGTGTTCCTTTCAGAGAAGGACAAGTCGGATCTTTTGTTCGGTATCGAGAACGAGGTAGATTACGTCGCTGCGTCGTTTATCTCGAACAAGGAGAACGTGGATGAGATCCGCAATTTCATAAATGATCACGGAGGCAGCGGCATCGGTATCATCGCGAAGATCGAGAATCAGTCGGGTGTCGACAATATCTATGAGATCGCTAAGAGGTGCGGCGGCGTGATGGTCGCGCGCGGTGACCTCGGTGTCGAGATACCGTTCAAGGAAGTGCCTGCGCGTCAGAAAGAGCTTATTACGATCTGCAGGATGCTCGGGCGGCGCGTCATCACCGCGACCGAGATGCTCGAGTCAATGATCTCTAATCCGCGTCCTACGAGGGCGGAGATCTCTGACGTCGCCAATGCCGTTTACGACGGTACTTCTGCCGTGATGCTTTCGGGCGAATCGGCTTCCGGTAAATATCCCGTGCGCACCGTCGAAGTTATGGCGGAGATATGCGAGGAGACCGAGAAGCACGTGGATTATAAGAAGCAGTTCCACGACGCATATTTCACGATATCTAACAATATTGACGCCATATCGCATTCGGCGTGCAACATGGCTATCGCGATAAACGCTAAAGCTATCGCCGTGTGTTCGATATCGGGCACGACGGTACGGATGGTATCGCGCTTCAGGCCCGTTGCCGACATCGTAGGCCTCACGACTGACCCGAGAGAGTGGCGCAAACTGGCACTTTCGTGGGGAGTTATTCCGGTGCTCAGCGAAGAATATCTTTCGTCTGAAGTTGTGTTTTACGAGTCGCTCAAGCGTACGATCGAGGTGCTCGGGCTTTCGAAGGGCGACAATGTTATAATGGTCGGCGGTTCCGTGAGCGGTGCTTCAGGGGAGAACAATACGATCAGGCTCGAGAGGGTGCGCTGAGGGTGCGCTGAACGGTTTCGGCAATCGTTCCGGGGGAGGTTAGTGTATGAAAATTTTCAGAAAGATCTTAATTATCGCGCTGGCAATCATTTTGCTGAGTGTTTCGTTTTCTGGCTGCGGGTATACTTCGAGTTATGTAGCGGTCGGGTTCGTGCATTCAAATACTTCGCATTCGGCGTCAATGAGTTTTTACCAGTTTAAGGGGCGTATGGTTTTTACGCTCAGGTGTACCGGCTCGGATGAGGGGCGGTTAAATTATACCGGAAAGCTGGAGTCGGGTGAGATCAAGGTTGCGCTTAAGCAGGGCAGCGAAATGACCGGTTTGTTTGTGTTAAAGGACGGCGACGAGGTCGATTCGTTCGTTGAGAATATCGGTACGGGCGTGATCTACATATTCGTCGAATCGGCTGATAAATCGATGAACGGGTCGCTGAAGTTTGATCTGGTATAAGCTGTCGGGAGAATGGATTTGTTCGGTTTTTTCAGGAAAAAGAAAGATAAAGATACGGAAAACGAAAGCGTGGACGGAAAAGGGAAAGGCCGCGTAATTGTCCTTAAAAAGACGAAGCCGGGCATGTGCGGCGGAACGGATGCCACGCAGGATACGCGCGCGCCGAAGGAGATATTGTCCCGCGAGATGACGTTATTCGACGTCACGTCTGCGCTCGGAAGTCTTCCGCGCGACAGCGAATTGACTCTGGATGAGGAAATAGGGTTCGTGTCTGCTTTTGCGGCTCAGGCGGGTGACAATACTTTTCTGTTTCTTGAGAAAGGCGACGGTTTTCGCAGGTATGCGGAGAAGACGAGTTCGTGGGCTCTCGTGCGCGGGAATGTTTTCCCAGAGCTTGTGACGCTCGTTAATGACTGCCGGATCGCTGCGAACAACGGTTTTCATTCTACTACTCACGGTCTTCCGGAGAATTTCGGCGGGAGCATCGATATACGGTACGCGTCCGGGGAGAGGATCAGCATTTCGGATAACCAGTCTCCTTTAATCGGGCCTGTGACGGGATACAAAATTGCAAAGCTGTTTGAGCGCCTGCTGGGCGGCGAAAAAGCGGTGCTGCCTGACGTCTCGCTTCTTTCGGAGATCCGTTTTGAAGAGGAGCGGAAAGCAGGCAGTTTTACGCACGCGACTCTGAAGTTCCTGCCTGACGGGACCGGTGTGAATCATAAAAAATCGTGCTACGATTCCGCGAATGTGTATGAGAGCGAGAAAACAGTAGACGCGGAAACTGTCGGAAAAATAAAGAAAAATATCGCTGACAACGGCCTGCTTGCCTGGGCGGAATTGCCCTCGAACGGGTACAATTCCGGTGAGAAAAAGAAGCTCACGTTCGTGTTCGAAAGCGGAGAAGAGATCATTGTCAGCGGCGATAAAAAAACGCCTGACCAGCTTCGCAGCGCATTCTTTGCGATCGAGCTGGAAATGACGACAAAGCATTGACGCGGCACAAAATTGAGCGCTTTTCCGGGAGGAGATCTTGTGATGAAAGAGATAAAATGTCCAAACTGCGGCCAGGTATTTCAGGTCGATGAGACGGGGTATGCCCAAATCGTGCAGCAGGTGCGCGACAAGGAGTTCGAGAAGGAGCTCGGGCAGCGTATGGCTGAGCTTAAGAAAAAAGAGGAGAGTGATCTTCTTATCGCCCGGATGGAGCAGGAGAAGGTTCACAATGAAGCGATGAACCGGAAGGACAATGAGCTTGCCGGCAGGGATCGCAGGATCGAGCAGCTGAGCGCCAGGATCGATAAGGCCGAGACTGAAAAGAAGCTTGCCGTGTCGGAGGCGGTGCAGGAGAAGGATAAAAAGCTGTCTGAGAAGGAGACCGAGATCACGGAGCTTAAGGCGAAACTGGAGATCGCTAAGCAGGAGGCTGCTCTTAGGGAGAACAATCTGATCGATAAGCAGAAGGGCGAGCTTAAGCTGCGTGATGAGGAGATCGAGCGGCTTAAGGATTTTAAGGCGAGGCAGTCGACAAAGATGGTCGGTGAGAGTCTCGAGCAGCATTGTATGACGCAGTTCAATCAGATCCGTATGACTGCGTTTCCGAATGCGTTTTTTGAGAAGGACAACGACATTCGTACGGGCAGCAAGGGTGATTTTATTTTCAGGGAGTCGTCCGGCGGGACCGAGTTTATTTCGATCATGTTTGAGATGAAGAATGAGATGGATGCGACGGCGACGAAGCACCGTAACGAGGATTTCTTCAAGGAGCTCGATAAGGATCGCAATGAGAAGAAGTGCGAGTATGCCGTGCTTGTTTCGCTGCTCGAGAGCGACAACGAGCTTTATAACAACGGTATCGTTGACGTGTCTTACCGCTTCCCGAAGATGTTTGTTGTCCGCCCGCAGTTTTTTATCCCGATCATTTCGCTCCTGCGCAACGCGGCTTTGAATTCGCTTGATTACCGCCGCAAGCTTGAGGAGGTCCAGAATCAGCAGCTTGATCTGTATAATTTCGAGGAGAATCTTTCAATTTTTAAGAGTAGTTTTTCTGATAGTTTCCGGAAGGCGGGGGAGCGTTTTGAGGATGCGATCAAGGGTATCGACAATGCCATCAATGCGCTTACGAAGATCCGCGAGAATCTGGTCAAGTCGGAGAATCACCTGAATGCGGCGAACAATAAGCTGGAGGATGTCAATATCAAGAAGCTTACTAAGAATGCGCCGTCGGTGCGGGCGATGTTTGAGGAAAGTAAAAGCGGCGAACTGTGAGCATGCTGCGAATTTCAGGGAGATGCGAACCGGATGATGACACTAATTTCGGGGAAAACGAAATTCTTAGTCATCTATCCGGCTTCGCAGGACAGAAAAACAAGGAACGCTAAGTCTGTCCAATATACAAAATTTTTCTTCGCATTGCTCACTGCTTCGCCGCTGGGAGAAAAGGGAACTCTATGACTGCGGGCGGCCTTGGGTTTTATGCGGTCACAAGAAACAGGCGGGCATCAATCCTCGTCTTTGTCCTTGCCGACGATGCGGATGGCGATCCTCTCTTCGGGGTCGTCGATGCCGTTCTCACCGAGAGCCTTGCTGCAATTCTCGATGAGGTCGAAATAATTGTCCCAGTACGTCTTGGTATTGCACCATGCGCGGACCGTGAAGATGAACGTATCATCGTCAACGGCGGTAAGTCTTGCGAAGGGTGCGGGATCGTCAAGGATACCTTCGGATTCGGTGGCTGCCTTGAGCAGGACGGATTTAACAAGCTCCTGGTCGATATCGTTCGTGATCTTGAAATCGATGTCGATCCTGCGGATCTCGTTGGCCGTGAAGTTCGTGACGTTCGCGCTCATGAGGTCGCCGTTGGGGACGAGCACGAGCTTGTTATCGAGTGTCATCAGTTTGGTGTAGAAGATGCTGATGTCGTGGACGACGCCCTCAGCACCGGATGCCGATACGTAATCGCCTATCTTGAAGGGCTTGAAGATGAGAATCAGGAAGCCGCCGGCAAGGTTTGCCAGAGCGCCCTGGAATGCGAGGCCGGCAACGAGTCCTGCAGATGCAATGAGTGCAGCTACGCTGGTCATCGGAACTCCGAGCACCTCGATGATGCCGATGAGCAGGAGAATGTAGAGGATTACTTTGATGACTTTAAGAATGATGACTTGTACGTGCTCATCGAGTTTTTTCGATTTTGCGAGTGCTTTTTTGATGATCTTTCCGAGAATTTTGATCAGAATAAGACCAAAAACAAGCACGAGGATTGCAGTTACGATTTTTCCGCCGGTGGTGGCGCCGAAATCGATGACCTTGTTAAGGAATTCTTGCATAAATGATCGTCCTTTCCGTGTATGCTTTTAACTGGTATGAAGCGAACAAAACCTTTTCGCATCTCTGGTGTAATTCTACATCATTGACGGCCGGCAGTCAACTGCTTTGAAGCAGGTTCGGACTGCTTTGCGGCGATCCGGGCGGAGGAGCGGGACAAGCATTTTCGCTTGACTTCATTGCCGCCGGATGGTATGCTTCCAATGGAACATTTCGGCTTAGTGCCGCGTGTTATCAGCAGCACACGTGAGGAGTGAGGCCTTGTGAAAATTGCCATCGTTACAGGTGCGTCCAGCGGAATGGGACGCAGGTTCGCCGAAACGTGCGATAAAGCGGGACCCTTCGACGAAGTATGGGTGATTGCCCGCCGCGCCGAAAGGCTCGAGGAACTTAAAAACGTAATACCGTACCCGGTGAGACCGATCGCTATTGACCTTACCGACAGACCTTCGGTGCTTAAAGTTAAAGCGCTTCTGGAAGAAGTGAAGCCTGACGTTGGACTTCTCGTTAACGCGGGAGGTTTCGGCAGATTCGAGGCTTTCACCGACACACCGGCGGAAGTGAATCTTAATATGGTCGATCTCAACTGCGAGGCGCTGATGTCGCTTACGCAGTACGTGCTGCCTTATATGAGCGAAGGGAGCGCGGTGATAAATATCGCTTCGGTCGCGGCGTTTCAGCCTATTCCGTATATCAACATTTATGCGGCGACGAAGGCTTTCGTGCTGTATTTCAGCAGGGCGCTTAACCGCGAGCTGAAGGCGAGGGGAATCAGCGTGATGGCGGTCTGTCCGTTCTGGACGAAAACGGAATTCTTCGAACGCGCCGTTGACCTCGAAAAACCCGCGGTAGTTAAGAAATATATTGCGATGTACGATCCGAAAGATATCATTGACCGCGCGTGGAGAGACCTCAAACGCGGAAAAGATGTGAGCAAGTACGGATTCAAAGCCAGAGCTCAGGCGGCACTCTGCAAGATATTGCCTCATAAGATCATTATGAGCGTCTGGATGAAGCAGCAGAAACTCTGACAGAATTTCTGACAGAAGATTCGCGGAAACTCTGATTTACGATTTCCGCAGACGGACGGAGAAGATATGTTTTACCTTGTAGCAGCCATATTTATCGTGGCCGTGATCATCATAACAGTGAAAGGCAGGCATGCCTCGATACCGGTGGAGGATACGCCGGAGAGACGCGCGGGAAGCCAGGGCGAGAAGATCGCCGCCGATATCATCAGGCAGTATCTCAATGAAGATGACCGCCTGATCACTAATGCCGTGGTGGTATACAAGGGCAGGATGACGGAGCTGGACAATGTCGTCGTGAATCCGAAGGGCGTTTTTATTATCGAGGTTAAAAATCTGTCGGGCCAGCTTGAGGGAAAAGAGAACGATAAAGAGTGGGTGAAGGTCAAGACCACCGCTGCCGGTAACACTTATGAGAAGACGGTTAAAAATCCTATCGCACAGGTGAAAAGGCAGATATATATCCTCGCGAATTATCTCGAGGCGTGCGGCGTGAAAGTGTGGATCGAAGGGTACGTGCTGTTCGTGCGAGGAACGAGCCCGGTATCGAGCATATATATCCTTGACGACGTTTCCGAGATCGACGGTGCGATACACCCCGATAAAGATCCGGTGCTGAAAAAAGGGAAGATGAAGAAAATAGAACGGCTGCTCCAGGATTAGCAAACGGCTGCTCCGGGATTAGCAGGAGGATACCAGGAGGATACGCAGATGAGAAAGCACAAGTTCGCTGATCCCGGTTTTAATTGCTTTCGCAGACTTTTATGCGTGATGCTTGCGGTAATGCTTATGATCGCTCCGGCGGCGTTTTTTGCCGGTGCGGAGAATGAAGGAGGAAATGAGCAGAAAATGATCATTCCTACGTATATTTTCGATTTTACCGACAGTTCCACTTTTACGCTTGGCATGAGCAGCGCCTGTACGGTCGAAGAGACGGATGACGGCCTGCTTTCGACGGTCATCGGAGACGATCCTCAGTTTACGATAGGCGAGATGTACGAAAAAGGTACGGACGCGCAATGGATCGCTGTTAAATTCAGAGGCGGTACGGAAGCTGATAAAAGGACAGGCGAGCTTTATTTCGCTACCGAGGATAAGGAGTTCAGCGAGAAAACGCGGTTCTATCTTAAATGGGGCAAGGTCACTGAGGACTGGCAGACGCTCATCGTGCATTCCAGGATGCTGGAAAAGCTTGACGAGGAGATCACGTCCGTGCGTTTCGATCCGTACACGAATGCAGGTGCGGAGGCCGATCTTATGATGGACGAGTGGCTCGAAGTGGCCTACATCGCTTTCTTCAGGACGGAGGAAGACGCAAAGGCATTCGATTACGATATGTACAGTAAACCGGTCTCTGTTCCGACTCCTACGAAAGCGCCGCAGAATGATGCCGAATCGTGGGAAAAGCCTTCTTCCGGGGAGAGGTACGTATTAAGCGCGGATAATGTCAGGGGCACGTTTTCTCTCACTTCGGACAGGAACGCAGGTACGCTTACCGTGTCATACGGCGAAGGCGAAAATAAAAAAGTGTCTGTCGTGCCGGACAATGCATTTTTCCGCAACGGTCCTCTTTCGGGTACCGATGATCTGGGCAGAACTCTTCCGGATCAGTACACGGTGATCGACCCGGATTATGTGACGCGTGACGAGAACGACAACGCCGTTTTGTTTGATGCCGGTACGCGTACGATCGGTGTTTACGGCCAGAACGGCCAGAGGTACGTTGGTATATTCTACTTCCTTTGGCACGGCACGATGACGTACGACACAAAGACTCCGAGAAATATCCAGCAGCTGCTTGACCAGTACGGCACCGCGGCGAAGGATATGCCTGAACTGTGGGGCAGAACGCACAGTTCCACGTTCTATTTCTCCGAGCCGCTCTACGGGTATTACCGCTCCGATGACGAGTGGGTCATCCGCAGGCATATGGAGCTCCTGATCAACGCAGGTGTGGATTTCCTGTATTTTGATACGACAAATAACTTCCTTTACGAGCGTACCGCGGTCAAGATCATGGAAATCTGCCACGAGCTTAATGAGCAGGGGTACGCTGCTCCGAAGGTTGTGTTCTACACGCACACGGAAGCGGAGGAAAGGGTATTGACGGCGTACAAAACGATTTACGAGAAGAATCTGTACCCCGACACGTGGCTCATACTCGACGGGAAACCGCTTATAATTGCCCCGAGGAAGGCGAATATTGACAATTTCTTTACGATCCGAGTGCCTCAGTGGCCTAACGAGGGCGTGCGCGATAATTCCTGGCCTTGGATCGATTTTGACTGGCCGCAGAAGACGTACGGCAAGGACCTGAACGAGGCGGTCAGTGTTTCTGTTGCCCAGCATAACGGTAATATCCAGTTTTCCTCTTCGTCGCTGTACGGGTACCGCGGGAACCGGGGCCGGTCTTACGATGGTTACGGGGATGCTCCGACGGAGGACTCGTATAAGAATGGCACTAACTTCGCGCTTCAGCTGAACCGGGCAATCACTTCCGACGTGCCTTACGTGCTCGTGACGGGCTGGAATGAGTGGATCGCGAACCGCATGGAACCGATGGATGAGGAGTATCCGATCTGTTTCATGGATACGTTTGATCTGGAGTACAGCCGCGATGTCGAGATGTCGGCGGGCGGGTATTTTGATAATTATTATATGCAGCTGGCTGCGGGTGCTGCGGCGATCAGGGGCGCGGCTCCGGAGATCGTGCGCGACGACAGGCACGCGATCGATATTGCCGGTGATTTTGCCCAGTGGGACCAGGTGGAGCATTATTATACCGATCCTTCCGGCGATGCCGTCTGGCGTGACGCGAGAGGCGTTGGCCAGCTGAAGTACACGAACGAGACGGGACGTAACGATATTGTCCGGATCAAAGTCACGAACGATGCGTCGTACCTGTATTTTTACGCCGAGTGCGCGGACAATATCAAGCGCGGTTCGGGGTCGGACAGCTGGATGCAGCTTATGCTGAATGTTGACGGTTCGGCTTCCGGCTGGTACGGGTATGATTATATCGCGTGCTTTAAGACGAAGGGGGACAACGTCGCTTCGCTCGCTAAGGCTTCGGGCAGCGGTTATGATTTTTCCGAGGTCGCGGATGTTTCGTTCCAGGTGAGCGGCAATAAAATGATGGTTGCGATCCCGCTCGAGGCTCTCGGCCTTAAGTATTTTAACCGTATCGCGCTTGGCTTTAAGTGGATCGACAGCTATAGCCTTATTAACACTGCCGAGCAGTTTTATACTGACGGCGACTGCGCGCCTATCGGCAGACCTGATTTCACGTACCGCACTTTTGCGGTTGATGCCGAGCCTTCGAAACTGCTTAAAACGGTAGCTGTTTCTGAGCGCAAGGCTGCGTTTGAGAAGGAGCAGAAGGGGATCGATCCGATCGAGTACGAGAGTCAGGGCAAGAAGGCCGGCTGGGTGCTTCCTGTTGCGATCGCCGGCGGCGCGGCTGTGCTTGCGGCGGCTGCGGGAGTGAGCGTGGCGGCGGTTAAGAAGAAAAATGGCAAATTGTAAATTGTACTGCGAACCGGATGATGACACGAATTTCGAGTCTTATGCGATAACTGCTGAAAGCCCGCATTTCGGTCAAACGAAATTCTTAGTCATCTATCCGGCTTCGCAGGACAATTTGCAATTTGCAATTTGCCATTTATTTAGCTTTTTAGTTTGGCAAGTTGTAAAATTAAATGACGCAAAAGGATGACTCATCGAGTCAAAACTGGTAGAATTAAAGCGACCAAACCAAATTCGCCAGGAGGACAAGATGAGTCAA
>JAGADO010000040.1 GCA_017613535.1 Clostridia bacterium
CGTCGTATGCCGCGTTGTCGAGCGCGTGGCCGATGAAACCGCGGACCGGGAGAAGATCATTGCCTCTCTGAAGAAATGAACGCCCCGGGAGTCTCTGCTCTGCGCTGCAGAGCGCAAGCGTCGCATTTGGCTCGCCGCGAGCGCCGGTGCCAAAAACAATTTGCCGGGCGGAAGCCCGGACCCACTTCAGACAAGCGCGAAAAAGGCCGTTTTAAGGCGCGTCTTTCTCCGGCGGGCATCTATGCCTCCGGGAGGAAACAAATCGATCGTAGGCGATCCTGTGCGCCAAAACCCGGGCTTTTGCGTCCGGATAACACTGTCATTCTGAAAGGAGAAATATGGCAAACAGAAAGAAAAACGTGTCGGTATCCTTCCGCGTAACGCCGGAGGCCGCCGACGTCATTCATCAGAAAGCAACCGAATCAGGACTCACTCTTTCGGAGTACCTGACCGGCTGCGCTCTCGGGAAAGAAATTGTGAACCTGACCGAACTTGCCGCCTTCACGAAGGAACTGAAGGCTCAGGGTACCAACCTAAACCGGCTGGCTGTGCTGGCAAACATGGGAAAGATACAGGCGGTTAACGTCGAACAGACACTCGAACTGTACCGTCAGATACACGCCGAAGTTAGAAAACTGAACGAGAGGAGGCGGCGCTGATGGCGACCATATCCGCGGTCAACAGACCGAACGGTCAGTCCCGCGCAGGCCTTGGCGCGGTCCTGAAATACACCATGCAGGAGAAGAAAACGGTATGGGAGGGCGAGAAACTGGTCTCGGGGCTTAACTGTATTCCGGAGAACGCGTACGATGAATTCATCGGAACCAAGGTGCAGTTCGGCAAGGACGGCGGCAGGATGTACTACCATTTCGTTCAGTCCTTCCCGCCGGACGAGAAGATCACGCCGAAGCAGGCGCACGAATTTGCCCTCGAGTTCGCGAAGCACTGGCAGGGATTCGAGGTGGTGGTATCCACTCACAGCGACAGGGATCATGTGCATTCTCATTTCATAATCAACTCCGTCAGCTTCGAGGACGGGAAAAAATACCACTGCGACCGGGACGAGATCAAGGCTCTGCAAAGACTGAACGACGAGCTTTGTATGCGGTTCGGCTACAGCGTCTGCCGGAAGAAAAAGCAGACCGAGGGCACACAGAACATGTCTCAGGCCGAATACCACTCCGCGCTGCGGAGCGAAAGCTGGAAGATGGCGCTGCGTATCGCGATCGACGACGCTATGAAATACGCGGTATCCCGCGAGCAGTTCATCGAGTTCATGCGCAGCGAAGGCTACTGTATCACGTGGACCGGCAGCCGTAAAAACATCACGTACACCTGTCCGAACGGCAAAAAATGCCGGGACAGCAAACTGAACGAATCGAAATATCTCAAGGAGGCAATGGAAAATGAATTCAGGATCAGAGAACAACTTATCTCCGGAGCGTCTCAAGCAGCTGGCGAGGACCAGCGCGGCGAGAGCGAAGGAAGCGGTGACTACGGTCACTCTCACGGACAGCAACTGGGGAGCGCTGATCGGCAGCGTACAGCTTCTGACCGATGCGACGGCGCAGAACATGGCCAGGCTGCAGGAGCTTATGACGGAGGAACGGATGGCGGAGCTGATGTCGGAGCAGGTCCAGCTGCTGAAGGAAGACCTGACGGAGACTCAGTAGAAGATCGACGACTTGCTGTATCAGATACGGCAGACGCTGGACAGTTCGTCGGCGGCAATAAGGGAGCAGACGGAGAGATCGGTATCCGAGATATCCGAACAGGCTGGGAGAGCGAACGAGCGATTCTCCTCGGAGTGCTCAGAAGCGGAGAGAAAACTGAAAAGATGGGTTCGAAGGATCATCTGGATAAGTCTCATACCGTCGGCCGCGGTCCTTCTGTCGGAGCTGCTGCGCTTGGTCTTGTAAACGGTCTGGCGTACACCTTCGGCGACGACGGTCAGACCGGCGACGGCGGAGAGGATGACGATGACGACATCGACAGGCAGCTTCGCCGCGAGATCCGCGCCGTGAAGGACGGACAGGTGCTCGTTATGTGAGCAAAGCCCCGCTCCGTGAATCACGGAGGAGGGATGAGACAGAACCCCTGCGTCGCAAAACGCGACGCAGGGCACCCAAGAAACATATACCTGAACGTACTTATCGGACAACAACCACCGGATTCAGGCAGGCAGAACAGACACACGGGATGATTTTTAAAGATGAGATTATCGATTACAAACGCAAAAAACGTCCGGCAAGACCCGTGTGCCGCCTTACTGTTTCCGGAACAGCAAACTGCTTTTCCAGGCATCAATTGGAAAGAAAGGGTATATGGAAGAACAGAACTACAAATCTTTTGACGAACTGCCCATGTATATGAGCGTGCCCGTCGTCGCAAAACTTTTCGGAATTTCGGAATCATCCGGATACGAGCTCGTACACGAAAAAGGCTTCCCGGCATTCAGAATCGGTTCAAGAATTATCGTGGAACGGGACAAACTGAAAGAATGGATCGATAAACGATCGGCGGAAGGAGTTGTGTCTTAAATGAAAATTTTTATCTTTTTTCGTATTGTCGCTGGACTTGTGCGGTCTCTTTCGGTATTGTGTTGTGCTGAAACGGAGGTGTCGTGATGGCAAGAAAAAGAGCAAACGGCGAAGGAACCGTAAAAAAGAGGTCTGACGGACGCTGGGAAGGAAGGATCGTCGTCGGCCACAAGGAGAACGGCGACCCGATAACGAAATCCGTTTTCGCCAAAACTCAAAAAGAACTGCTGCCTAAAATGAGACGGATGATAGAAGATTTCCGCGGCGCCGAGTTGAGCGAAGACAGCAGTATGACGGTTTCAGAATGGTTCGACAGATGGTTTGCCGAATACGCCGAACCGATGCTGAGACCTTCTACTCTTGAAAGCTACCGTCAATACCGCACGCAGATCTGCAGATTCATCGGGGACAAGCAACTCAAGGCGGTCACGACTGCGGATTGTCAACGTATGTACAATGCGTTGAAAAAAAGCGGCCGCCAGACAAGGATCGAGAGATTCGGTAAAGGTCTGTCAGACGCCTCTGTCTTCTCGGTGCATCTGCTTCTTCATGAGGCAATGGAACACGCCAGGCAAAAGAAACTGATTGCCGTGAATCCGACCGTCGGAACAGTCGTTCCAAATAAAAAGGCCGCGGAGATGAAAGTTTTGAACGAGCAGCAACTGGAAATCTATCTCGAAGCGATCCGGAGCGACCCGTTCTGGCACGACTTCTTTTATCTGGAACTGACTACAGGTCTGCGACTCGGAGAGATATGCGCCCTGCGGTGGGAAGATCTTGACAGGGAAAGAGGAACGCTGAGGGTCTCCCGTACGCTCGGCGACGGAGGCGACGTAGTCATGGTGGGCGATCCTAAAACGGACGCCGGAAAGCGGCTGATTTATCTTCCGGAAAGTACAGCGGCAATGCTTGTAAACCGGTTTGGAAGGAAGTACAGTCAATGGATATTTCCGAGCTTCGGCGATCCGGAAAAGCCGGTCTCAAAATCCACCGCTTACCACAGGCACAAAGCGTTTCTGAGTGCAAACGATCTGCCGAACATACGGTTTCACGATCTGCGGCATACCTTTGCGACGCACGCGATAAGAAACGGCGTTGACGCCAAAACACTGTCCGGAATACTCGGACATACAAACGCGAGTTTTACGCTTGACACGTACACCCATGTTACGGGAGATATGCAGCACCGGGCGGCGGAGATCGTCGGCAGTTTTATGGAAGAAATATTCGGAAAGGAGCTGAAACCTTGGCAGACAGACGAAAAAAAGGAACAGGAACACTGATTGAACGTAAGGACGGCCGATGGGAAGGCAGAGCGGTCGTCGGATACGATGATAACGGCAAGGCAATCAAGAAGAGCGTTATTTCGCGCTCAAAAGCCGATTGCCAGAAAAGACTCAAAGAACTGATCAGACAAAGCTACTGCACGACGGGCAAACTGCCGGGTCAGGCGAAATCATCCATGCTTTTTGGGGAGTGGATTGATCTGTGGTATCAGAACTACTGTAAAAACAGCGTTCGGGAAGGCACGCGCGACGGATATGAAAACCGGATATACAAGCACATAATACCGGAGATCGGCGACATACCGCTCGAAAGCCTGACTCAGAATGATCTGCAGGAGTTTTATCTCAGGCTGAAGCTGAACGGGCGTCTGCAGTTTGTTGAGCAGAACGGCAAAGGTCTGTCTGACAGGATGGTCCGCGCATGTCACACAAGCTGCCGAACGGCGCTTGAAAAGGCCGTATGCGAAGGCTTGATCCAGGTCAATCCGGCAATCGGCTGCAAACTGCCTCCGAAAAAGGCACGAGAGATGCAGGTGCTGACTCACGATGAAATGCAGCGGTTTCTCATACAGGCCAAGCACGACGGATACTATGAAATCTTTATGCTGGATCTTGCGACCGGGCTGCGCCGCGGGGAACTGATGGGCCTGAAATGGAGCGATCTCAACACCGATACCGGTGAACTTCATATCGAGCGGCAGGTTTGCATGTCGAACGGAAAACTTATCACGGTTCCGCCGAAAACCAAAGCCTCCATCCGTACGATAATACTCCCTCCGGCGGTAGTAAATGTGCTCGCGGAGTACAGACAGACACTGCCGGAAGGATCTGATTGGATCTTCCCGTCGCCGGTCAAGGATGATTCTCCGCGCAATCCGCAGACTGTCTATCATAAAATGCAGCTTGTGCTTGAACGCGCCGAATGTAAAAAGATTCGTTTTCACGATCTGCGGCACACCTTCGCGACAATGGCTCTTGAGCACGGCATGGACATCAAAACGCTTTCCGCGATCATAGGCCATACCTCGTCCCAAACGACAATTGACATTTACAGTCATATAACGACCGATATGCAGAAGAACGCTGCGAATGCGATCGAACGCGGACTCGGTAATACCGATATGAGCATTGACGAAAGCGCCGTCCCGAGGCCGGAGCAGCATGAAAGAATAGTTTTCAAACCGAAGGAATCGAAGTGTCGGGAGCCGGGAACAGGTGGTGTTTATCAGCTGAATGATCATCTTTTCGAAGGCCGATTCACTCCAAGACTGCCTGACGGAAAGCGCAAGGGTTTCAACGTTTATGCACAGACTCGGGAAGAGTGTGAAAAGAAGCTTGCAGAAATGATCGTCGAAGTGAAAGCAAAAATAGCCGCGGAAAAAGCCGCGATGAAGAGATAAAAAAATGCTTATGTTAACGGCGGCTGGTTCAAACGGCTCATACTGCGGCTACAGTATATCCTC
>JAGADO010000041.1 GCA_017613535.1 Clostridia bacterium
AATCGCCTCGGTTCTTGCGCTGATCGTCGGACTCGTGCTGCTCGGACTCAAAGCAAAAAAACGCGAAAAAGCAGGTAAAAAAGTTGTTATCGCATCGGTCGTATTCATGACGCTCGGAATCGTCACATGCGTCGGAGCATCGTTCCTGCCGTGGGTGAATTTCACCGCCGTATCTTCGAGAGAACTGTTCAGCCGCAACGGCTACGTGTTCAGCTTTATCACTACCGGATACAGGACGTTCAGGACGAAGCCGTCGGACTACGACCAGGACAAAGTCGGAACGATCGTTGCGGCCGTTGACAACGCCGGGAGGAACAGCGGCGACGTCAATATCGGGGATATGAACATAATCGTCATCCAGGTCGAATCGCTCATTGACCCGCTCGAACTGGAATGCGTCGAATACGAACGCGACCCAATGCCTTTCCTGCGCTCCCTGCGCGAAAATTATTCGTACGGAAAAGTGACGGTACCCATTTTTGGAGGCCAGACGGTCAAGAGCGAATTCGAATTCCTCACCGGCTACAGCATAAACAATCTGCCGTACGGGTATAATCCGTATATGATCCACCTCGACGACATAGCCGTAGACTCATTCCCGCGCTACCTCAGGACGCTCGGTTTCGAAACGATCGGAATGCACGACTACCAGGGCGAATTCTTCTCGCGAAACCTCGTGTATAAAAATCTCGGATTCGACAGGTTCGTATCGTACGAATTCATGGCCGGAGCGCAGAAAAAAGAGCTTGTCATCTGGTCCGACGACTCGATACTGCTCGAACAGATGAAGATGGCGCTAAACAGCTCCGAAAGCGGAAAACACTTCATATTCGCCGTAACAGTCCAGACTCACGGAGCGTATCCGTCTCTGGACAAGAGCGAGTATCCGATGGAAATACGCGGACTCGAGGACGATCCGACGATAGAGGGAAAACTGGAATACTACGTCGGTCAGCTCGAACAGGTGGACAATCACATCCGCAATATCGTAGAATATTTCGAGCAGCGCGGCGAACCGACGGCGATAGTTATCTACAGCGACCACATGCCAACGTTCGCGCTCGATCTGCCCGGAATAACGGCCGAAAACAGATTTGAGGTCAATTTCTTCAGCTGGAATAATATGGGCCTCAAGAAGGGCGAAAACCTTCAGATGAATCTATACAGGCTCAGCACATACCTGTGCGACGAGATAGGTCTCAACGGCTCATTCATGAACCGCTTCCACAGGCTGTACTACGGATACGATAATTACAGCGAATACTTCGAAAAGATACAGTACTACAAGCTCTTCGAAGAGCCCGAAACGGTAACGTATACGAACGATAACTTCGAGCTCGGACTGACGGATCTCAGGATAACCGAAATAACTTATGACGCGGAGCTTGACGAATACACGATACGCGGCGAAGGCATGACCGACGATGCGTACCTCTGCGTAAACGGCAGGATCTACGGACTTGTATATGTTGACCCGCATACCGTGAAATACACGCAGCCTAAGCGCAAATTAAGCGAAGAAGATACGATCACGCTTCGAATAATCGGCGAAAAATACGGCGAAGTACTCAAGGAGAGCGACGTTTATGAATGGGGCTGAGTTCATAGTACGCATACTGATCAAAAGCGGTTCCCGGACTGTCTTCGGATACCCGGGCGGAACCGTGCTGTCGCTCTACGATTCACTTTACCGCCACAGAAGCGAGATAAGGCACGTGCGCACGTCGCATGAACAGGGGAGCGCTCACGCTGCAGACGGCTTTGCAAGAATGTCCGGAAAGCCCGGAGTCTGCATCGCCACGTCGGGCCCGGGGGCAACGAACCTCGTTACCGGTATTGCCAACGCTTTCATGGATTCCGTTCCCGTCATTTTCATCACGGGCAACGTCGAGCACAGCCTTATCGGCACCGATTCGTTCCAGGAAGTTGACATCGTCGGAATGACGCTGGGGATAACGAAGCACAGCTGGGCGGTACGCAGCCCGGATATGCTTATCGACGCCATGACGTCTGCAGAACGCATCTGCATGACCGGACGCCGCGGCCCTGTGCTCGTTGACGTCGCGAAAGACGTACTTGACTGCGATTCGCCCGATTACACCGACGCGCTTGAGATGTTTGAACCTTTTTCGCAAACTGAGACTGCGTGCGGCGCGAAAACCGAAACTGCTCCTGACGAGGAAGAGATATCCGGCGTGCTCGGCCTGATCGCGGAATCGAAGAAACCTCTCGTTATCTGCGGAGGCGGAGTGAGGCAGGCAGGAGCGGGAGAGGAACTAATCGAATTTGCCAGATCGGCAGGCGCTCCCGTCTGTCAGACGCTCATGGGCATCGGCACGCTCGAACCGGATGAACCGCTGAATCTCGGCCTGATGGGAGCGATGGCCGGAAAGGCAGCGAAAAAGGCGCTAAACGAATGTGACCTGATCATTGCCGTTGGTGCGAGGCTCGGGAATAAGGTCGCTGATATCAGCGGGCTCGTGTCCGGAGGAAAGAAGCTCGTCCAGATCGACGCTGACAGGGCTGAAATCAACAAGATCGTAAAAGCGGACGCATATATTGCCTCGGACGCGAAAATGGCTTTAAGGGGCATTCTCGCGCGTTCCGGAGGCATTGCGGGCCGGAAACCGTGGCTTACCCGCGACAGCTTTGCCGAAAACGTCTCCGGCGTTCAAAAACATGACCTGAAAAAAGGGTTCGTCGATCCCGAAGATATATTCGCAGCGGTTAAAAAAGGAGCGGGAAACAGCCTCACGGTCGCTTCGGACGTTGGCCTTCACCAGCTCTATACCGCGTCGCATTTTCCTCTCGGACCTGCAGACAGGTTCATATCGAGCGGGGGACTCGGAACGATGGGATTCGGAATCGGAGCGTCCATCGGCGCGAAGATCGCCGGGCCGGAACGCACGACGGTACTGTTCGCGGGAGACGGCGGATTCATGATGAGCATGAACGAACTTGCCACCGTAGCCGCGGAAAAACTTCCGCTGATCATTATAGTGATGCGCAACGGTGAGCTGGGCATGGTACGCGAGATGCAGAGAAAATATTGCGGCAGACGGTACAGCCAGACGAAACTCGGGCTTAAGGTCAATATCCCTCGCCTCTGTTCTTCTTTCGGTATCGATGGCGTGCGGGCGAGGACGGCAGTCGAGATAGAGCAGGCGGTAAAAGACGCGGTTTGCGAAAATCGCGCTGTAGTAATAGAAGTCAGAACGGTTTTAAGAGGTGCTGAAAATGACTAAAACGATGAAAACGATATCCATTCTTGTCGACAACGAAGCGGGTGTCCTTGCCCGTGTCACGAACCTGTTCAGCCGCAGGGGGTATAATATTGACAGCCTCGCTGTAGGAACGACAGACGATCCCGCCATCTCGCGCATAACCGTGCGTGTCGACTGCGATTCGCGCGTACTCGAACAGATCATTTTCCAGGTAGGAAAGCTTGTCTGCGTCCATAAGGTGAAGGTGCTCGACGACAGCATGCGTGTGTCAAGGGAGCTTACGCTTATCAAGGTCAAAGCTGACGAGGCGTCGCGTGGCGGGATCATCGACATCGCGCAGGTGTTCCGCGCAAGGATAATCGATCTGACGCCGGATGCGCTTACGATCGAACTTACGGGCGACGGTGAGAAGACGGACGCTCTTCTGGATATGCTGAGACCGTACGGGGTCATTGAAATGGCCAGGACGGGTATCGTAGCGCTCGACCGCGGAAGCGAATCGATCGCTGATTCACCGTACGTTTTCGACTGATGTTTTAACTGCCGCGCAAACGGAATAAGGAAAAAAGCAAAGGAGCTGGATATATGTCTCCTAAACTGAACCAGACGATAATTTACGATACGACGATCCGCGAAGGCAGCCAGTGCCCGGGGATCTCGCTCAGCGTTTCGGATAAGCTCCGCATCGCGCAGGAACTTGATAACGCCGGCGTTTCGTTCATCGAAGGCGGGATGCCGGAGACGAACCCTAAAGAAGACGAATTCTACAGAAAAATAGCGGATTATCCGTTTAAAAACGCTTGTTTCGTGCCGTTCGGGGCGACGTCCCGCGCGGGCGTGCAGGCGAAAAAAGATCCGCTCCTGTGTGCTTTGGCGGAAACACCTTTCAAAACAGTATGCGTGTACGGAAAATGTGACGTGTTCACCGTCGAAAACGTCCTCAGGATCTCGCGCGAAGAGAATATTTTCATCATAATGGATACGGTCACGTTCCTGAGCGATTCCGGTAAGGAAATCATTTTCGACTGCGAGGGATTTTTCAGCGGATGGATGCGCGACAGGGACTACACGATCCAATGCATTTTCGCGGCTCTCCGTCACGGCGCAGATACGATCGTACTGTGCGATACCACGGGCGTTGCCGATCCGGTGACTGTATCGGAAATTATCGGCGAGGTCCGGACTATGATAAACGGAGTCAAGCCGCGCGCGAAGATCGGAGTGCATATGCACAACGACTGCGGCATGGCTGACGCTAATACTATTGCCGCCGCGCTAGGCGGTGCGGATCTGGTCAATACGACTCTCTTCGGTCTCGGCGAACGGTGCGGCAACGCAAATTTCTTTACCGTTGTCCCTAACCTTCAGGTGAGGTACGGCCGCCGCTGCATCCCGGACGAATCGATGCGCTCCATTACTGCGCTCAGCTATAAAATGGCAGGACTGCTGAATATAAAAGCGAGACCGGACTGGCCGTTCGTTGGCCGCAACGCCTTTTCGCATAAGGCCGGTACGCACATCAACGCCGTCCTGAAAGCGCCCGAAAGCTTCGAAGTTATTGACCCTTCCGAGGTCGGGGGAGAGCGCAGACTTCTCGTCTCCGAAATAAGCGGAAGGAGCGGCATGCAGGATGCCGCCGGACGGATCTGCGGGGAGGAACTGACGCCGGAACTGAACGAACTGATCCTTAACACGCTGAAACAGCGCGAATTTGAGGGCTATCAGTACGAAAGCGCCGAAGCATCTCTCGAACTGCTCGTAAAAAAACTCACGGGCGAATACAGACCCGCGTTCAAACTCAACAGCTATAAAGTAATAACGCTTGACGAAAAAGCCGGAAGCCCGTATTCCGCGTCTGCGATCGTCGATCTTACGGTGGACGGTGTCAGCGAGATCACCGCGGGCAACGGCATCGGTCCCGTCGATGCGCTCGACTGTGCTTTCCGCCGGGCAATGGCTCATTTCTATCCTGCCACGCTTAGCATTTCGCTCGAGGACTACAAGGTCCGCGTTATCGATTCCGGCGAAGGCACCGCTTCGAAAGTGCGCGTATTCATCGAATTCACGGGCGGCGGTAAACGGTTCGGCACGGTCGGATTATCCGGCGACATAATACAAGCAAGCTGGGCGGCGCTCGTTGACGCTTACGAATATTGGATCATGAAGCAGAACGACAGATCCGGAGGTACGGAATGATTTACAGAAAAGCTCGCGAATGCTCCTGCGGGGCCGGAAACGGTTTCCGCACGTCAGCTGTTATCGAAACGATGCCGTGGCGCGGTTTGGGGGAGCCGGTGCGTGCCGCAAGGGCCGAACTGTGCTACGACGATGAAGCATTTTACGTCCGGATGAGAGCATACGAAACGTCGGTTATCGCAAACCGCCGCAATTTCGGCGACCCCGTCTGCCGCGATTCATGTCTCGAATTTTTCTTCGCGCCGGTCCCCGGGGACAACGCATATTTTAATTTCGAGCTTAATCCTCTGGCGACGATGTACGTCGGTTTCAGTCCGGCTGGGACAAGGGCTGACAGCCGCCTTATCACCGATCCGGATATCTCGGACAATTCGTTTTTCTCCGCTTCTTCTTCGTCCGGCGCCGGTTTCTGGGAGGTTTCGTACAGGATACCGTACAGCTTCATCCGCCTGTTCGCGCCCGCATTCAAAACGCCCGAACCGGGAGACGTGCTAAGGTGTAATTTCTACACCTGCTGCGACGACGCACCGGAACCGTACTACACGGTCTGGCACCGCGTTGACGCACCCGCACCGGATTTCCACCGCCCCGAAAGCTTCGGAGCACTCGTATTTGAGTAAAATTACAGCTTCGTTCCGGCGTACTTGTTTATAGCCGCCACGGCGGGGGAGAGCGCGACCGAAACGAAGAACTCGATAATGAAATTCATTCCCACGAGCCCTGAAAGCACGTAGATCAGCACGTCTGATCCTCCGGCCCAGGCCTGAAGCACGGGCCTGAAGAAAAGCAGCATACCGATTATGAAAATGCCGGTATTTGCGACGGGCGCGATCATAGAGGCAATGTAGCACGCGGCGATGCCGCTCTTGAACATTTTATGGAGCGCGATCAGCAGTCCGGCCGAAACGAGCGCAAACACGATCGGAACGATAATGCGTGCGGCCCGGCTCTCAACATTTCCCATGATTTTGGCAACGGCATATCCGCCTGCGAATATCGTTGCGCCTGTAAGTGCGTATGCCAGTTCGGCGAGATATTTAAATTTGCGGATAACTTTGTAAATGATTCCGGAAAGGAAACCGGCCATTGCACCTTTCAGCAGGCACAATATCCACGCCATGAACGGATTTGCCGCGAACACCATCTGGCCGCCCGGATCTTTGCCCGTGACGGATAATATCGAAACGACGATCCCGAAAACGAGTCCGAGTATGAGCCCCTGGACCGGCCCGAGCACTACGGCTCCGACAACGATCGGGAACAATGCAAGTGTTATTGAGAACGGACCGAACGGGATGCCCAGAAATACCTGGAGCAGGATCACCAGCGCGGACAATACGCCGGTAAAGACGATCATTTTGACTTTTTTATCCATTTTTATCACTCCTTACTGCTGCTCCGCGCCGCGCTTTCGCGTTACCGGGCGTTCTTTCAGGATGCAGCGTATGAATAACCGGAGCGCCAGCCGTTCTGCGACCTGCCTGTCCGTGCGCTCCTTGCGCATCGGGCGGCAACGACGGCTCCCGGGCGTCTCCTTTTTTTATTATATATTATCCGCCTGAAAAAAGCAAACGCGCCTGTATCCGGCGCGCCGCTTGCTGCGTTATTATTCGCATTTTTATATTCCGCGCGTCACTCCGGCAGCCCGTTCCGCTTGTAAAGGAGGTAAAGCCCCTGAAGCAGGAGATTAGGATTATGCAGCACCTTTTTCTTCATATGGCGGCAGATCTCGCCCGAGAGACCGCCCGTCGCCACAACGAACGCCTCGCAGCCGAGCTCTTCTTCGAAACGCTCGATCATACCGTCAAGCATGCTTGCGTTGCCCAGCACTACGCCTGAGCGCATCGAGTCGTTTGTGTTTGTGCCGATGACTTTTTTGGGCGATTCGATCGAGATCTGGGGGAGCTGCGCGGTCTTCGCGATCAGAGCGTTGAGAGCTGTGCGCACGCCTGGCATGATAACGCCGCCTATCATATTTTTTTCGGTGTCGACAACGCTTAGCGTCGTGGCGGTGCCCATGTCGGCAACGATCACCGGCAGCGGGTACATAGTCGATGCTGCAACGCAGTTGACCATCATGTCGCTGCCGAGCTGTGCGGGGTTGTCGATCCGTACATTTATCCCGGTTTTTATTCCGGGTGCGATCAGGAACGGTTTCGTGCCCGTCACGAGTCTGACGGCTTCCGCCATGAGCTGCGTGAGTGCCGGAACGACCGACGACAAGATGGACCCGGTTATGCTGCCGTTTTTTATCTTTCTGATCGTGAATATCTCGTTCATCATGACCGCGAGCTCGTCCGAAGTCTTATTGATGTCCGTCGATATCCGCGATATGAATTTAAGGTCGCCTTTATCAAAAACGCCGAGGACAATATTGCTGTTGCCTATGTCTATGGTCAATACCATTTTGCTCACCTTTTTCCTGGTCTGCCGTTCCGCGGATCCTGTGTTTTTATGCCCGACCCGCGGAAACAAGATGATTTTACCATATCCGGCGGTTTATGTGCAATACGCCGCCGGCTCATTCCGCGCATATGGCTGCGCCCAATGCGTAAAACTGATGATGTTTTTGATGTGTGACCCAGCAAACTTTAGGAATCCTGATTTTGCTGGGTTTGCGGGCGCTGTCTCCATTGCTTCGACCGGGTGATCGTCGCTGAAAAAACCCAGTAATTATAATTTTTGAGAGATTGCTGGGTATGAGGGCGCTGTCTCCTGGCAGAAAAGAGGTCAAAGCTCTGCTCCTTTTGTTTAAATCGCGATGTTTTGAACCCGGCAAATTATAAAAATCAGAAGATTGCTGGGTAAAATTCGAAGATCTCTTTGTGAAAATGAGCGAGCCAAAGCAATAATGAACCCAGCAAATTTATA
>JAGADO010000042.1 GCA_017613535.1 Clostridia bacterium
AGCGGCTGCGGCAGCGCCAGCGCCTGCGCCTGCGGGCGCTAAAACAGCTGATTGCGCTGATGGCGCAGCAGCCGAAGCGGAGCCGGCGCCGGGCGTCCCGGAGGCGTCCGTGGTCAGCGCGGAGCGCACGATAGGAACTACGTTATCGCCTACAAAGTCAATACTTGAATGAAGCACCTCGGTGCCTATGCCGTCGTTGTCCGTCGGAACGGTCCTTCTTATGATCGTTGACTTTGCAACGATCGTCGGGGGCGGATTTTTTCTCGGTCTTCCTCTGCCGCGTTTTTCTGGAGATTGTGCATCCATATCTGTATTATGCCTCCCGTAATACATGATGTGAGTATCACACTTTTTTTATCGTACGGGCGAATTCGGAAGCGCTTTCGTATGAGCGCTGCTCGCCGGTGCGCATATCTTTAACAGTTATTATCCCTGAATCTCTCTCGTCTTCACCTATGACCACGGCGTAAGGTATACCGAGTTTGTCCGCGTACCCGAACTTTTTACCGAGCTTGCCCTCACCCATATATGTCTCACAGGGTATTCCTTCCGATCTGATCTTTTCGGCCGCGTCAAGCGTATAATCGAGCGTGTCTCCCATCGGTATGAGCAGCACCTCGGATGGTGTGGATCTGCCGTCGATACTTATAATTCCTGCCGCGTTAAGCTGATAGAACAGTCTCGACAGTCCGATGGATATTCCGACGCCGGGGAGTTTCTTTTTGGTGTAATTAGATGCCAGATCGTCGTACCTGCCGCCTGAGCATATCGATCCCAGTTCGGGATAATCGTTCAGTTTGGTTTCGTAGACCGTTCCGGTATAATAATCGAGTCCGCGCGCTATTTTAAGATCGACGCAGAACCTCTTTTCGGGCACACCGAACTTTTTGATGTATGCGCATACTGTTTTGAGTTCCGAAAGTCCCTCGTCAAACGCGGCCGAACATCCTGCAAGTCCCATTTCGTCAAGCTTTTTGAAAACAGTCTCCGGTGCGCCGCACACGGACGTGAGGGCAATTATTTTCCCGGCCGCTTCAGCGCTCACTCCCTGTGACACGAGTTCTTCGAGGACCTTATCGCCGCCGATCTTATCAAGTTTATCTACCGCTCTTAGCGCCTCTGTCGGATCGTCGATCCCGAGCGACGAGAAGAAGCCGCCAAGGAGTTTGCGGTTATTGATCATAACGGTGAAATCGCCGATATCGAGCGCACCGAATGTCGAATTTATGACGCTGACGAGCTCTGCCTCATTCAGCAGGCTGAGCGTTTCGTTTCCGATTATATCTATGTCGCACTGGTAAAATTCTCTGAATCTGCCTTTCTGAGGCCTTTCTCCCCTGTACACTTTTCCTATATGGTACCTGCGGAACGGGAATACGAGGCTGTCATAATGCTGTGCGACGTATCTGGCGAGCGGCACAGTGAGGTCGAAGCGCATAGCCATGTCCGTGTCGCCTTTTTCAAAACGGTATACCTGTTTTGCTGTATCTCCCCCGCTTTTGGCGAGAAGGACCTGGGATTTTTCGAGCACGGGAGTATCGAGCGGTATGAATCCGTAGCTTTCGAATGAATATCGGATCGTATCAAGCATATGCGTAAATAGCATCTGCTCTTTCGGAAGAAATTCCTGAAATCCGGCAAGAATCGAAGGTTCTACAATATTTCTGCCTTTGCTGGTTAAATCGTCTGCCATTTTTTCCTCCGTATATGCAAAAGGTCGTTTCTCAAGCACAACGTTTATATTACAACATATCGGCCGCCGTTGTCAATAAATATTGCATTGCCACGCGCACCTTTTCTGTTTTATAATATCTGCGTTGATGGCCGTAAACTGACCCGCCCGGCCTGACCGGACCGAAGAAAAGGAGTTGTCAGAAATATGATCAAATGCGACGTAAAAAGAACGAGATCTGCCGTTATTCTCTGTATGATTGCCGCTTTGCTGCTTTTAACTGCAGCTGCGTGTGATTCCCGACCGGCGGGTGATCCTTCCGAAACGGCGACAGAGGTTCCCGAAGTTACTCCCACCCCGCTTCCGGAAGATATCAGCGAGCAGACTGATTATGTAACTCAGACATGGATCGCCACCGACATTTCGTTTGAGACCGATCACGAGTATGAAACGCGCGAGCAGCTTTACGTAGAATTCTTTGCCGATTTCACGAACCGGGCTACAGGCACTGTGCTGTCGATCCCGGGTTTCTGGAACGGCGACAGCACTTTCGTAATAAGATTTGCACCTACTGAATACGGTATCTGGGATTTCAGAACACGCTGCGAAGGCGACGCGAGCCTTGACGGCCGTACAGGTACTGTCGCGGCGAACCCGTACCGCGGGGACCTCGATATATACAAACACGGTTTTGTTAAAACGAACGGCACGAAACATTTCGTGTATGCGGACGGCACTCCGTTCTTTTATCTCGGTGACACGCACTGGAACATGTATTCCGAGGAGATAAACCGGGGCGGACCTCACGCCGGAGACACGGGAGCCGAATCGCACTTCAAATATATTGTCGACAAACGCGTCGAGCAGGGCTTTACGGTGTACCAGTCGGAGCCTATCGGAACGAAGGCGGACCTGACCGACGGATCTCTTGCCAACGCTGACGTTCGCGCTTTTGTGCGCAACGATGAGTATTATCAGTACATTGCCGAGAAAGGGCTCGTTCACGCCAACGCCGAGTTCTGCTTTGTCACGGATCTTACCGGCAAAGCTTTTAACAACGACGCATATCTCGAGGCGATCTCGCGCTACTGGGTGGCAAGGTACGGAGCTTACCCGGTCATGTGGACGCTTGCCCAGGAGTGCGATAACGACTACTATTACGAGGACAAACTTCAGAAATTGTATGATTACACGGAGAATCCGTGGGTGAAGATCGCTGAATATATTCACAAATATGACGCGTACGGTCACCCGCTTTCAGGTCACCAGGAAAATACGGGCCATACGACCGTGACGGGTGCCGGTACGGGAGATAAAGTCAGCGGAAACGGGCAGTCTGCGTTCCTTTCCGATGAAGTTACGCTCAGGACCGGTCACGACTGGTGGGCGGCTCAGTGGAGCCCGAAATTAACCGGACTGCCCGATAAGGATCTGGTCAAAGATTACTGGAACAGTTCTAAAGTTGCGGTGAATTATGAAGGTCGTTACTGCAATCTGTGGACAAAGGATTTCGGAGCGCGTGCCCAGTCGTGGATAGCGATGCTTTCCGGTTTCTCGGGTGTCGGTTACGGTGCTGCCGATATCTGGCTGTACCAGAGTTCGTACGACGTCAATACCACTTCGAAAGACGGTATTGATATCATTACTCCCGAGGACAAGGCTGTCTGGTGGAGCAAGGCTGTCGAGTTCGAGTCTGCGTACCAGCAGGGCTACATGCGCCGTTTCTTTGAGCAGTTTAACTGGTGGGATCTCACGCCTGATTTCGGAGACGAAGTTTACTTCGTGCCTAAGAGCGAATCAACGCTGAGCGTTACCGCGGCGATCGGCAGCGAGCTTCGCGTCACTTACTTCTACTCCCTTAACACGGAGACAGGTACGGTCACAGGTCTTGACGGAAATTCCGTTTACGAGGCGAAATGGTTCAATCCGCGTACGAATGAGTACGTCGATCTGGGCACATTCAAAACTGACGAAAATGCAGGTACCGGAGCGGCTTCGTGGGATGCTCCCGAACGTACGGAAGAACTCGATTTCGTGCTTGTCGTAAAAAAGGCAGGCTGACGGATCAAAATAAATCGAGATAATAGCTAAACGAACCCGCCGGAGAGTCTCTCCGGCGGGTTCTGTTCAGCTGGGATCGGGTACACAGCTGAAGCTATGTACCGCGATGGAAGTAAGGGATCGGGTACACAGCTGAAGCTCTGTACCGCGATAGTTTTTTATTTTAGCTTTTCTTTTTCTTGGAAACGGCTACTGCGATGATGATGGCGGCGAGGATAGCGACGCCTGCTATTATTCCGATGATAAGGCCGGTATTGCCGGATTTCTTGTTATCGGTTTCTTTCTCGACGGGCTTATCGGTCGCGGGTTCAGGCTTATCGGTCGCAGCCTCGGGAGCCTTTGTCGCAGCGGGCTCTGTTACGACGGCTTCTTCCGTAGGGGCTTCGGTAGCAGCATTGGGATCTTCCGTAGGCGCTTCGGTAGGCTCGGGAGTCTTCCTGGCTTCATTGTCGTCATATATAGCAGGATTGCGGAACTGAAGCGCAGTAAGCCCGACGCCGTAGTTGATCATATCGAAGCACCAGATCCATTCTCCGAACAGCTCGTCGTCAAGTGACGATGCCGGAATGTACACAGGATCAGACTCGAACAGCGTCCATTCGTTAGCTGTGATCGTGATACTTTTCGGCTCGAATTTAGCCATATTGTTTCCGCCTGCGTCGAGGTTGAATATTCCGTCTCCGTCAGAAGCGATGTCATAAAGCTCAGCCCATGTTGACCCGGAGCCTTTCCAGTTATCGGCATCTGCGGCGCTGTACTGGAAACTTCCGGAATTGGGGTTGATGGCGCGAAGCAGCGAATCGCACGTGGACACTGCAGATTCATCATTGAAAACTCCGCGGATCTCAACAGAGAAAACGACCTCAACATAATCTTTTCCCTCTGCTATTTTTTTGATGTCCTTGTATACGTAGATATAAGGTGAAAACCAGGATTCTCTCGCGACCGGAGTATAGGTCATTATCTTTACTCCGTCCTCTTCCGTCTCGGTAAGATCTCCGGCAAAGAAGGCCGCCTGCCAGGTACCCGTAAGATAATTCGTCTGTTCGTTGTCTGCGTACGCAGGGCAAACCAGAGCGAGCAGAAGAGCGGCGGAAATAATAACAGCAACTACTTTCTTTTTCATGTTTGTTCCTCCTGTAAAGATTTGACTGCCGTCAATACAGCGTATCGACGCATCGGCATCTGCAGCATCCAGCCGCCGGTAAAGTCTGAGTTTATTATAAGAATCGCACCGCAATTGTCAATTAAAATTTGTATTCCGGCGTCATATCTGCTAAAATATCCCCATCGATGTCTCGCGTGCGAAACGCAGACAGAGCACTGTTTTATTAATACCTGCCGGAGGAATTATCAATGAGCGATAATGCAGCAACCGCGCCTGAAAAAGATACGCGGATCACAGATCTGATCGAAAAAATGCTTGTCCCTGAAGAGACGTACGAGACCGTTATGAACGAGCGCGTCATCCCCTATCTGAATGAAAGAAAGATAGAAAAACAGCTGGCGGTATCCGGCGGCAAAAATCTTCATCTTATCAGGTACGCTTGCACTTCGGACAATGTCTCGGGTTCGGTGCTAATCGTTCACGGTTTTACGGAGACAACGGAGAAATACAGAGAGTTTGCGTATTATCTGCTTAATTTGGGGTATGACGTAGTCGTATACGATCAGAGAGGGCACGGCTTCTCTGACAGAGATGTTGACGAAATGCAGCTCACACACATAGACAAATTTGAAACGTATGTTGACGACCTCGATGCCGTGGTCGAGGCCGAGCTGAAAGATAGTACAAAGCCTCTCTTCCTGTTTGCCCACTCGATGGGAGGCGCGGTTGCAGGCCTGTATCTCGAGAAGCACCCTGACGGACCGTTTTGCAAAGCGATATTGTCCTCACCTATGATCGCACCTGACCGCGGAGGGTTCCCGCTGTGGGTCTCGAAAGCCATGACGGGCACATTCGTGGCGTTTGGCCAGAAGAAGAAAAGACTTTTCCTTTCAAAAGCGCCTGAGGGCAGAGAAAAAGCGGAGGAAGCGGCTAATAATTCCGTTCCGAGATTTGAGTTTTATCAGGACGTAAAACAGAGCCGCCCTGAGTATTCGAACAACGGTCCTACGTACGGCTGGACGCTAGAATCGCTCAAAGTTACAAAGAAACTGCTAAAGAAGGGCGAACCGGAAAAGATAAGCATACCTGTCATGCTGTACGTTGCCGACGGCGATACGACGGTCATTAAAGAGGACATCGAACAGTTCGCAGAGCGCGTTCAGAACGGCGAGCTAAAGCGCGCCGTGAATTGCCGTCACGAGATCTATTACGGCCCGAATTATGTGCTGACAGATTACCTGTATAATATAGCGGAATTTCTGCAAAAATGACTGATTCAGGAGACTAAATACGCCTCATCGACGAGTTCTTTTATATACTTCAGGGCTCGTTCGATATTCTTTTTTCTGCTCATACGGCACACGCACAATATCATGCTGCGCTCCTGCCCTTCTATCTCGTCGTTCAGCCACATCATTGACGTGTCCGAGAAATATCGTGCGCCCGCTTCGGTAAACTCGATACCGTAAATTCCCTCGGGGATCTTTTCCCCTTTGTACCTGTAATATTCAAGGTCCGCGAACGCAGGATCGTCAGAATTGCTCTCGATGAAATCGTCGAGTTGCATAAATACGTACTGGTCAAGATAAACGTCGAAATTATCTTTATCGATAAATATCATATCTATAGATCCGGCCGTGAACTGCGCCCTGAACGCGACCGCTCCGTTTGCGGTCTCGCTGTCGTTTTCGGACGAATTAACCGTTACCGAGAAGAACGATACGCGCGGAGAATCGAACTGATCGCTTTTTTCTGCCAGTTCCTTCTCTACTACGCCGGGATTTATCGCGTAATATGCGCCAACAAATTTGATATACATATCGTCTTTCGTCGCATCTTTAACTTGGAAGAAGATGATCAATCCAAGTACTCCGGTTATGAGCACGGCAAATATGATGAACTTGTAATGATCGAGTCTTGCGGAAAGTTTATAAAAGAAGTTCCTGAATTTAAAAGGCAGCGGCGAAGTGGGATTCGGGTCGGAAAAATCATGCACGGTACCTACAATATTATCGTACGCCTGCGTGATCTTTTTATAGTATTCCATATCCTCATCGGTCGCGCCGTATTCGTCGGTGCGGCTCTTATATGCGCGCAGCATCGCTCCGTACTTGCGTTCGACTGTCTCCCTGTCAGTTCCTTCTTCCAGTCCGAGAACCTTATAATCTTCAGCGCTTCCCATCAATCAGTTTCTCCAGTTTCAAAAAATACGAAATTTTCAGGCTCTTCCATATCGAACAGATCATCTCTGTATGCGGCCGAATTTACAGCTTCATTATTCGAATCGATCTCCTCATCGTACCCTCTCAGCGCGGCGAAAGGTGCAAACTGAGCGGCACGTTCAACCATCGTCATATGCTTTCTCGAAGCAGACACATGGTGCGGCATATCGATGATATCGTCATATTTTCCGCTCATTCCCTGTGCCCTCCGACCTGCGCGTTTCGCGAAACAGCAGTAGCTCCTTCTTCGAGATTCATCCCGCGCAGCACGGCATTCTTTCCGAATCTCTTTTTAAGTCCGATAACCGCTTTCTGCACGCTGCGCTCTTTAATGAGTCTCTCTTCCGCCTCACGCTCTTTGCGCTCGTCCTCGGCCTCGTCAGAAAAAATGCTCAGCTGCTTTACCGCATTCTTTTCGCGGTTCCTTTTCTCCGCCGCGCCTGCGGGAATGACGTGGTTCGCGACAACGTACATCCTTCTGACGGTCAGTTCCGGGTCGGCGATTCTGTCGAACAGTTCGTTAACTGCCGACAGTATTTTCTTGGATGAGTCGTAAAAACCTCCGAGGTTCTGCGAGCCGTGCGCGCTTTTAGGCACCTTCCTCCCGTAACGGTCGATCTCCGTATCTGTACCTGCGTCAGCAGCATCGTTCCCGGTTCCGGATCTGTATATATTTTCCGTGTCGTACCCTACAGTGAGCACGATCTGGTCGGTCCTGACGCGCTTCTCGACAAGGTCGATGGCGAGCGAATCGGCCATTTCGCGGGCAACAAGTTTCGCTTTTTCGAAGCAGTACGGCGTTGACAATACCTGTCCGACGCTCAGGCTCCTGTTTTCCGGCACGCATTCGTGAATATCTGCTATGGTGCACGGCTCCCAGCCCCACGCGTGATCGATCAGCAGTTCTGCCGCGACGCCGAACATATTATACAGCTTGTTTTCATTGTACACCGACATCCTGGCGACGTCTCCCATCGTATGCATTCCGGCCTTTTCTAGCCTTCCCGCATACCCCCTGCCGATCCTCCAGAAATCGGTGATAGGCGTATGGCTCCAGTATTTCTCCCTGTATGTGCGCTCGTCAAGGCTCGCGATCCTGACGCCGTTTTCGTCCGCTTCCATATGCTTGGCCTCTATGTCCATCGCTATCTTCGCGAGATACAGATTCGTTCCGATCCCTGCGGTGGCGGCAATTCCTGTCTCGGCCTGTTCTTCGCGCACGAGCATGCGCGCAAATTCATCCGCCCTCAGATGGTACAATTCCAGGTACGGCGTGGCGTCAATAAATACTTCGTCTACCGAGTATACGTGCATATCTTCCGGCGCGACGAATCTGAGGTAGATCCCGTATATTCTCGAGCTTACCTCCATATATCTTCTCATCCTCGGCCGCGCGACAGTAAAACCGAGCTCGAGCGTTTCATCCGATCTCAGCATGCGGTCATCCGTAGCCACCCCGGTAAATGCCGCACTTTCACCGAACTTTTTCCGGAGCGCGGCAAGCCTTATCGCATTGATCTCCTTAACCTTTGCTTTGACCTCGAACAGCCTCGGGCGTCCCGGAATACCGTGGCTCTTAAGCGCCGGAGAAACGGCAAGGCAGATAGTCTTGTCCGTCCTCGTCTCGTCTGCGACGACAAGATACGACGACAGAGAATCTATGCCCCGGTCGACACACTCGACCGAAGCATAGAAAGACTTAAGATCTATTGCCACATATACTTTTCCGGACATATCTTCATCGGGTCATTTCTTATCTTTCATCCCGAAATCGCTGTTGGATTTTGAATACGGATTTACATTATTCTGCCTGATAAAAGGTCCGTCATGGTTCCTGTTTCCGAACGTGATGATGAGCGCGCTGATTAGAGCACTCAGGACCCAGATGCCGAGGCCTACGTAAAACAGCCAGAACGGATATCCTGCGGCGAAGTGTGCCACAAGAGCCGCGACGGTCGCCAGCGCCCACCCGGCGTGGTACAAAAGGCTTACGAGGAAGCAGACAATGAATCCTCCGAAGCCGCTGCCTTTTTCTTTCATCTAAAACACTCCTTTCACTGTGCCTGGGATACAGGCTCAAAATCGGCGGCACCGTGTTTGCACAGAGGACAGACGAAATCTTCGGGAAGTTCGTCGCCTTCGTACACGTAGCCGCATATCTTACATACGAACCCTTTCTTCGTCCCGGTATCGGGCTTGGGTTTAACGTTGTTCTGATAATAAGTATACGTCATCGTCTCGGTCCTGGATATGACGCGCGCTTCCGTGATCGAGCATATAAACAGGCCGTGCGTGCCCATGTCGATATACTGCTCGACCTTAAGAGACATAAACGAATTTATGTACTGAGGCAGGAAACGAAGGCCGTTGTCCGAACGCATTTCGGCGACACCTTCGAATTTGTCCGCGTTGCGGCCACTCCTGAATCCGTAATTCTGGAAGACGGAGAACGGCGCGTCGGTGGACAGGCAGTTAACGTTCATTATACCGGTCTGCCTGATGATGTGGTGCGAGTAATTGTCCTTATTAATAGCCACGGCGACGCGGTTGGGAGAACTGGTGAGCTGCGTGACGGTGTTCACGATAAGGCCGTTGTCCCTCGTACCGTCGTTAGAAGTCACGACGTACAAGCCGTAGCCGATATTGAACAGCGCCTTGAAGTCGTTCTTATTTACCGTTTCGCCGCGCTGAGCCATATATTCGATGCAGAGTTCATCCGCGAGCGCTTCTATCTGCTTCGAAGACTCTTCGCTCAGAGCGGATCTTACGTGTACCGTGTTCTCGGCAAATTTGATGTTCTTCCCCGTCGAGAGCATCTCTTTCATAACTTTCGCGGCCTGTGGAGCCCACGAGCCGTTCTCTATGAACGCAACGGTGCGGTTCGCAAAATTGCGTTCTTTCAGGTGGTCAATAAACGTGCGCATAAACGGGAAAATGTCCGCATTATACGTCGTGGTGGCAAGTACTATCTTTCCGTATCTGAACGCATCTTCCACCGCTTCCGCCATATCGTCCCTGGCAAGATCCGTCACGGACACTTTCGGGCAGCCCTTCGCCTTAAGCTTATCAGCGAGCAGTTCAACAGCCTTTTTCGTATTTCCGTAAACCGACGTGTATGCGATGAAAATGCCGTCAGTCTCCACTCCGTACGAAGACCAGATGCTGTAGAGATTCAGGTAGTACGACAGATTCTCTTTAAGCACGGGACCGTGCAGAGGACAGATCGCCGCGACGTCGAGCGCCGAGAGTTTTTTCAGCACGGACGTAACCTGTGCGCCGTATTTTCCTACGATACCGAAGTAATACCTTCTGGCCTCGCACGCCCAGTCTTCCTCAACGTCGAGCGCTCCGAATTTACCGAAAGCGTCAGCCGAGAAAAGGACCTTATCGCCGCTGTCGTAAGTCATTATAACTTCGGGCCAGTGGACCATCGGGGCCGTGTGGAAGCTCAGCAGACGCGTGCCGAGAGAAAGGCTGTCCCCCTCGCCCACTATAAGCCTTCTGTCGCTGAAATCGCTTCCGAAGAAATTCTGCATCATGGCAAAAGCTTTCTGGGACGCCACTATGCGCGCCTGCGGAAACAGTTTCATAAAGGCGGCAATGTTTGCGGAGTGATCCGGTTCCATATGAGACACGATCAGGAAATCGGGTCTGCGGCCGGCAAGCGTTTTCTGAAGATTATCCAGCCATTCGTGAGAAAAATTGCGGTCGACCGTGTCGAAAACCGCTATTTTTTCGTCAAATATGATGTAAGAGTTATACGCCATGCCGTTTGGCACGTCGTACTGTCCCTCAAAAAGGTCTATTCTGTGATCGTTTACTCCGATATATCTGATCGTGTCAGTTATAAACATTATGCGCTCCCCGTCCTTTACTGATCCGTTCTTTCAGTCAAACATTTTAAGCAGATCTGCTTTCGCCTTATACCCGAGAGACTTGGCCACGGCGCTTCCGTTCTTAAAGGCGAATACCGTAGGAATAGCCTCTATTCTGTATTGCATGGCAAGCTCGGGCTCGTCGTCAACATTTACTTTTCCTACTTTAATATCGCTTCTTTCTTCCGCTATCTCGGCAATGACCGGAGCGAGCATGCGGCAGGGTCCGCACCAAGATGCCCAGAAATCAACAAGCACCGGAACGTCCGACTTTATGACTTCTTCCTCAAAATTGTTTTTCGTCAATGTTATTTCAGCCATTTTAAATTACCTCCTCAGTCATCAAGATGCTTGTAATAGAGCATGCAGTGGCAATATCCCTCAAACTCCGGATCTTTTATCTGATTCCGGAATTCCTCACACATGCACTTGTATTCGGGCGTGCGCTTCGTCCTGCAGGGACAATATCCGCCCGTGCGTCTGAGCCCTTCTTTTACGGCTTCGACGACTTCTTTGTTTTCGTTAAGAGTTATGCGCATATCGTCACGCCTTCCAGAGTCCGTGGAGGTTGCAGTATTCATATACGGCAATGACCCGGTCTCCTTCGCAGATCCTGAAGCATACTTCGGGCTTCGATCCGGGCGTCAGGCGCTTGCGCTGATTTCCGGCCTGCGTCTGAAGAGCCACCCACTCGATATAGTGCTCTTCGACCATAGGATGAGGAACCGAACCGATCTCTACGATGACTCTGTCTCCTTCCACTCTGTATACCGGAACATGTTTTTCCTTTGAGGCGTCAACAGTACCGGGGACGATTTCCTTCATGGGCTTTCCGCAGCATACTACCGGGACGCCTGTGTCATTGACTTTTGCGATGATCTGTCCGCAATTTTCGCACTGGTAAAATTTGAGTTCCATTTTTATTCCTCCTTTTAATGATCCGGCACTGAGCGCCGCATTTAGAACATACCTGCCTTTTGTCCGATTATACCATACCCTCGGATCAAATAAAAGTGAAACTTGCGCGTTTAAAAGACGCGGTCAGGCTCTTGACAACCGCCCAGTTTTTGTGTACGCTTCGGCCATATGGATCCGGCACGAAAGGCGGTAATTTAAATGTCCGTATACACAAGCACACTGACCCTCAAAGGAGCGCCTCCGGAAGGCCTTAACCCCCTTCCGCGTTTCAGAAGAGCGACCGGAATCTCCATCCACGAAACAAAGGGCGATTTCCCGCAGGAAGCCGCGGAAAACATAGGAGGACAGACAAGGACGCTCCCGTACAGGATGCAGGACCGTTATCCGGCCGAACTCCGTACAGTAACGTTAAAGACAGTCGTGCTTGAAAACCGCTTTCTGAAAGCCGTGTTCACGCCAGAATACGGAGGAAAACTCTGGTCTCTTTACGATAAAGAAAACGGCAGGGAGCTGCTACTGGCAAACAGTATTTTAAGGCCGCGCAACCTCGCGATCAGGAACGCATGGACCGCGGGCGGGATCGAGTGGAACTTCGGGTCTATGGGACACACTGTATTCTCGTGCGACGATGTTTTTGCCGCCGTTCTCAGGGACGGGGACGGAAATGAATTTCTCAGGATATACGAATTTGAACGATCCAAGGAATGCGTCTGGCAGGCTGATTTCCACCTCCCCGAAGATTCGCGCGTGCTGCTTTCGCACGTAAAGCTGACCAACCCCAATAATGAAGACTCGACCACATACTGGTGGACTAATATTGCCGTGCCGGAAGACGGACACACGCGCGTACTCTCATCGTCGCAGCACGTCATCGCATTGTGCGGCAGGACTCTCACGTACGAAAAACTCCCGTACCTCTCGGTCATGCCGGGCGATATGTCGTACCCGGTCAATGCCACGCGCAGCTTCGATTACTTTTTCCAGCCCGAAAGCGACGTAAAAACAGCGTGGGAATGCGCCGTTGACAATGGCGGGTTCACGTTCTACGACCGTTCCACCGCGCCTCTCATCTACCACAAAATGTTCTGCTGGGGCAATCACTACGGCGGACAGCGCTGGCAGGATTACCTCTCCGAACCGGGGAAAGGATATTACATAGAGATACAGGCAGGCATTGCCCAGAGCCAGCTCCATGACAAGCTGTTTCCTGCCGGAGGCGTTTTTGAATGGACGCAATGTTTCGGCAGCACTATTGTCGACCCCGCAAAGATCCACGACGTCAGTCTCGATGAAGCGGACCGTTTCATGGACGTTGAGATCGAACGGCTGATCGGCGAAGAAGAACTGCTCGCGTTCAACGAAAAATACAAAAAAGCCGCGGAGATCGTACCTGAAGAGCGGAACGTAGTACACGCCGCGTCGGGCTGGGGAGCACTCGAACTAAGGCGCGAAGCGAAGACAGGCGACAGCAGACTTCCCTCTTCGCTCTGTTTCCCAGAAAGCACACTCGGGAAAGAGCAGGAACAATGGCTCGAACTCCTCGAAAGCGGATTATTGACCGCGCCCGATCCCGGCGAGATACCGCCGTCATGGATGGTTTCGCAGAAATGGGCAGCACTGCTTGAAAAAAGCTTTGACCGTCCCGGCGGAAGGAACTGGTTCAGCCTTCTCCACTACGGAAATATGCTGTTCGAGTATATGCCCGATAACGTCGTTGCCGCCGTTTCAGCGAAATGGCCGTACAGCGAACGGAGCCGCTACGAATCAATGGCTGAAGATATGTGGAAAGAATCCGACATGCTTTGCCCGAACGTCTGGGCGAGGCGAAACCTGGCTTATCTTGAGTATCTGCGCGATAACGAGGACAAAGCTTTTGAGTATTACCGCTCCGTATTCGAACTTGAAGCGTCGCACTCCGATTTCGCGTTCTGCGCAGAATTTATGGGCTGGCTGAATCACAGCGGAAAATACGCCGAATCGTGGGCGCTTTACGGATCGATGCCGGACAATCTCCAGACCGAGGACAGAGTTGCGCTGTGCGCCGCCGGATGTGCGGTAAAGCTCGGCTACCTCGATTTCGCCGAAAAAGTGATCCTTGCGGAACACTCGACAATAAGGGAAGGCGAAAACAGCCTGACCGATATGTGGTTCGAATTGTGCGCCAGAAAACGCGCTAAAGAAAACGGCTTAGATCCGGCGGCCGTCGATAAGGACACGCTGTCAAAGCTGAAAGAAGAAGCGGAGGATAATTGCCCCCCGCCCTATTCGATCGATTTCAGAATGAGTTACGACAAAAAAAGGCAGTACAGAGCATCCGAGTGACTGCTTCGGACCGCCTTGTGCACATTCGTGCGCGACAGTTTACAATTCAGTTTTCATCAGAGAGCTTCCGGATACTCGTTGCACAGCAGCCTGTACGGAGGCTCGTCTTCTTCTATCTCCGGAAAACGTCCGGCGGGAGGATCGAAGTGATTGTCCGTATTATCATCGTTGCACTGACTAACCTCTCCTAAAAGCACATCCCCGGTTCCCGCTTCGACCGAAAAGTCGTGATACAGACGCTGCTGAATGAAGATGCTTTCTCCTGGCGTCAGTCTCACCTGTGTCCCTGCCGGTACAGTATATGTACGGCCGTCTGTGTGAACAGTGACGTCGGACTCGTAATCGATAGTTTCATCGGGGTGCGAATTGTATACGCGGATAAGGATATTGCCCCCGCCGCGGTTGATGATGTCCTCGGTCTTGAACCAGTGGAAGTGATTGAGCGAATACTGCCCTTCCTTCAGGAACAAAAGTTTCTCCGCATAAACCTTCGGGTATTTGTCAGGCATCAGTCGGTTTCCGTTTCTGATGGTTATGAGCGAAAATCCGACTTCGTCAAATTTTCCCAGGCCGTAGTCTGTTATATCCCATCCGAGCATGCAGTCGCGCACCTCGTCATATTCATGTCCTTTTGTTTTCCACTCTTCGGGCGTAAAGTTGCAGAAAGGCGGCAGCATAAAGCAATGCTTTTCGCACATTGCTTCGAGTTCTTTAAGTGCTTTGTTTATTTCGCTGCGTTTCATATTATCTCCTCCGTTCTGAAGCGCGTCTCCTTCGTGAGATGCTTTTTCTCAACCGCTGAAATTATAACGCACACGGAGGCACGTTTGCAAGAACCGGTAGAATATGGCTCTGCTCCCGAAATCGATTGATGATAACAAAGCTTGTGTACGTCATAGAAAATGAACTGATCCCGCTGTTTTGCTATGACGGGAGCAGCGACACATCATCTAAAATGAACGAGACAGCCATCGAGGCAGCGCCGGCCTTGATGTATTCACATTTCCAGGATCGGGTTCTGCCTCTTCGATTGAAACACAGCCAAATATCATAGAAGGAAACAATCTTTTAAGATTCTCTATGACCTCAGGATGTTTCCAATACATTGAGCATACAAAAATGAGCTATTTCGTCATAGAGAAAACCCGGATATTATTTTTCTCTATGACGCGCATTGCCATCCGCCTCAAAAACGAGCGGCCCCATCATAGAGAAATTAAACATATCGCATTTCTCTATGATTGATAGCGAAGCATTAGCATTAGCATTATCGCCGGCATCAGCGTCGGTATTTATGATCAGCATAATTTTACGATTTCGAGAGCAGAGGCCGGAATCAGGCTTTTACATACAAAATCGCAGCGGATCATATTGATTATTCATCAGATTTGTGGTATATCATAACCCGAAAGGCATAAAGTGCGGGACTGATCCCGCGCAAAGCATATATCGGTGCAGAAACCGATACCGGCAGGAAAACGAAATATGGACGAACAGAAAGAAAACGCGAAAAAAGATATAAAAGAAAAAGAAGAATCCTTAAGCCTTCCAACCGGAACGCCGGAAGACATCGTACTGACGCCCGAGAGCGGATTGACAGAACAGGAAGCAGCCGAAGCCATGGCGGCAGGAGACGGAAACAAAGCCTCCGTCGAACCGGGAAAATCGGTCCTGCGCATCGTTGCCGATAACCTGTTCACTCTGTTCAATCTGCTCAACATATTGCTGGCCATCGCGCTCGTAATTGTCGGAGCGTACAGAAATATGCTGTTCCTCGGCATTGTCATCAGCAACACCCTTATAGGAACGATACAGGAACTGCGCGCCAGAAAGACCGTAAAAAAACTCAAACTCCTGAGTGAATCACCAGTAAAGATCAAGCGCGGCGGCACCGTCGGAGAGTACCCCGCCGATGAAGCAGTTAAAGGCGATATCGTCATTCTGAAAGCAGGCGATCAGGTCCCGGCTGATGCTATAATGCGTTCCGGCGTCTGCTCCGCGAGCGAGGCTCTTCTGACAGGCGAACAGGACGCTGTCGAAAAGAAATACGGCGACTGGCTGTATTCAGGCAGTTTCCTGACATCCGGAGCGTGCGAGTGCCAGCTCGTGCATGTGGGTGATAACAGCTACATCAACAGACTAAGCAGAAACGCTAAAAAGATCGTGCCTCCCAAATCTGCTCTGATGACCGATCTGCGCCGCATCGTGAGGATCGTAAGCGTGCTGCTCATACCAATCGGCATACTGCTGTTCTGCAAGCAGTTTTTCATGCTTCACTCTCCGCTGACCGAAGCGATACCTTCGACCGTCGCGGCAATGATCGGCATGATCCCCGAAGGGCTCGTGCTGCTGGCATCGGTAGCGCTGGCGGTAGGCGTTGTAAAGCTCGGTATGAGGAAAACGCTCGTGCAGGAATTGTACGGGATCGAAACGCTGGCAAGGATCGACACGCTCTGCCTGGATAAAACAGGCACGCTCACGACAGGGGCAATGTCATTGGCGGAACTGATCCCGCTCGACGCTGACGAAGAAGAACTGAGAAAAACGCTTGCAGACTTCCTCGGCGCCGTTGACAACACCGCTCCCACCCTTGCCGCGATCTGCCGCGAGATCGAGCCTGTGCCCAACACGCCGGAAGTACTTCTCCCCTTCTCGTCAGACCGCAAGAACACCGCCGTAACATTTCCGGGCGGAAGAACGATCGTGGTCGGAGCTCCCTCGTTTACGCTCGGAGAGTCGTACGCAGGACGGTACAAAGAGATAGTCCGGGAGAAGGCAGCCGCCGGTCTCAGAGTGCTCGCCATTGCCGAATGCGAAGGAAGCATCGAGGACGGTAAGATCCCTCCTGTCACAAGGATCCTCGGCTTATGCGTCATTTCAGACGAACTCAGAAAAGAAGCGCCTCAATGTCTCGAATATTTCAGGGAAGAGGGCGTCACGATAAAAGTGATTTCTGGAGACGATTCCGTAACGGTATCGTCTATAGCAGAATCCGCCGGTTTAACTGGAGCATCGTCGCACGCGGTAGATACTTCGCTTCTGAAAGACGAAGAACTTGAAGAAGCAGCGGAAAAATACATAGTTTTCGGACGTGTTACGCCGGAACGCAAGCGCATGCTGATCGCGGCAATGAAAAAAGCCGGTCACAACGTCGCGATGACAGGCGACGGAGTAAACGACATACCCGCGATGAAAGTTGCCGACTGCTCGATCGCAATGGCGGGCGGCGCAGATGCGGCGAGACACACGGCTCAGCTGATACTGCTTGACAATAACTTCACTTCCCTGCCCGAAGTCGTTTCCGAAGGAAGACGAGTTATCAACAACATTACCAGGACATCTTCTCTGTTCCTCGTTAAAACGATCTTCTCGTTCCTCCTGAGTCTTCTGATGCTGGTGCTCCCGGCGTCGTACCCGTTCCAGCCGATACAGCTGACTCTCGTATCTGCCGTTTCAATAGGCATACCCGGATTTTTCCTGGCGCTCGAGCCCAATAAGGTCCGCGTTAAGGGCAATTTCCTCAAAACCGTCTTTTCGAATGCTCTTCCCGGAGGTATCTGCGTGACGATAGCGGCTGCTCTGTCGGCGATGCTCAGTTCGGTCTGGTCTAAAGCTTCCTGCTCTACTATGGCCACCGTGGCAGCAGGTATCATCGGTCTGCTGATGCTTCTTAAAGTCTGCCTGCCGTTCACGAAACTCCGCCTGGCCGTATTCACATCGATGTGCGTGCTGTTTGCCATTGCGCTCGCGTTTTTCGGCAGAATATTCTACCTGACACCGATCAGCGGAGGCCAGGTGGCAATACTTGCCGGGATCGCGCTGTTCGGTGCCGGAGTCATATTCGGGATCCGTTATTTATACCGCAAATTCAGGAAAGGCGGCGCCAGAAATCCCTGACTGCGCCTTCATATCTGGCATGATCTTTCAGGCAGGAAAGGCCGTGGGGAGCGCCTTCAACACTGACGAATTCGATCATTTCAGGATTCGCTTCGCATATCTTTTCACTCATTGAAAAAGGAACGAAATTATCGCCCGTACCGTGGATAAGCAGTATGGGCAGTTTCGTGTTTCTGACCGACTTTTCTGCAGAACTCGACAAAATCCTGAAATGGCCGAACAGGAATGCGGAAACGGCAATGAGCGGCTTCACCGGCGCGGCAAACCAGAACATTCGCGAAGCTACCTCGGAAATGATACCGTACGGAGAAGAATACGGGCAGTCCGCAATTATACCGCGCACATTGTCCGCAAGGTCCAGATCCGAAGCCATAAGTACCGTTGCCGCCCCCATCGAAACACCTTCAATGAAAACCTTCGTATCGTTCCCGAAGCGTCCGATCACGTAATTGACCCAGCTTTTAACATCGTACCTCTCTTTCACCCCGAAGCAGATCGTATGTCCCTCCGACCTGCCGTGCGCGCGCTGATCTACGAGCAGCACGTTTCCGCCGGACGAGAGAGCCAGCTGAAGCCCTCCGCTGAAATCACGGATACCGTTTCCTCTGTAACCGTTGAACTGAATATGAAACGGAGCGCCTGGATCCTGCATATAGACCCTGCCGAACAGCGAAAGACCGTCGTACGACTTTATACGCACTTCCTCATACGGTATCTTCATGGCGCGATCAATAATATCGACCATCTCGTCGTGGTACGGGTCGTAGTCTTTACCTGTAAGTACCTCTCTCGAAATATCTTTGTCGTTTTTGTTGTAGAACGTGAAGAAATAGATCCACAGCGAAACTGCAAAAACGATGATCGCCAGGAATGCGAGCACGGCAAGTACGATGTATAAAGCGGTCATTTCGGTCCGGTACCTCCTTCGCTTTTGAGCGTTCAAACGTGTTTTACAGCGCTAAGGTCAATTCTTTTCAAAGAATATTATGTCGCACGATTCGGGCTCGGGGAGCCTGAAAGTATATCCGTTTTTCAGCTTCGAGGCGCTGACAACGGCTTCGAACGTTCCGTCCGCGTTTCTGAGCGTGTATTTTCCGCTGCCAAGCCCGCATAGTCTGAGCGTCATTTCCGACGTTTCCGATTCAGGCCCTCTGAATATCTGGATCGCACCGCTCTTCGTGGCGGGATCGTAATACTCCCACGCTCTCCACGCATCGGGAGACTTGCTGAATTCGGTCAGCGGGTAAAAGTCGGAATAGTAATATCTGGACAGTTCGCGCCATTCGGTCTCGGCCTGCTTTGCGAGCGCCCAGTTCGAATTATCGTCGTTGTAATTCACGCTGAGAATGAACCAGGGAGCCATTGACGACCTGTAATTGTAAATAGTTGCGGGAGCCGTCGAGTGAACTTCAAGCTTGAAATACGGTATCCAGCGCGAGAATTCAAGCATGCACGTCTGGCGCTCGTTGAAACCGTCGTCATTGCCGTCCCAGAAATCGCTTATGTGAAGCGGCACGCTTCTGCGCATCGTCTCGATATCGTTCCTGCCTCCTCCCGAAGCGCATGAATCGATCATCATAGAAGGATAGCGTTCGAGCAGCGAATCCCACATTTTGAGATAACCCTGAACGTACAGATTTTCGCGGTATCCGTCTTTAAACAGATCATCGGCGCCGCTCCAGACGGGGCCGGGATTTACGTTGAAATCCGAGCGGAACATATCGATATTTCCGTCGTCAATAACTTTATATATCCTGTTCAGCAGCCACTCGAGGCATTCCGGATTACCGAGGTCGAACAGCTGTCCTTCCAGCCAAGATCCTGCCGCTGCGGTTCCCAGGAACCACTCTTTTTTAAACCCGGGCATATTCTCGATGAAGTCTTCTTTATTGCAGCGCATCACTTCCGCTTCGAACCAGAGCATCACTTTACCGCCGTTGCCGTGCATCAGTTCGGATACTTCCGCGAACCTGTCCGGGAAGCGCCTCGTATCTACTTCGAGCGTGCCTGTCTCGGGCCACGAGCAGGATTCGCCCTTAGCATTCGTGTACCAGCCCGCGTCGATCCAGAGGTAGTCCAGATGGAGTCCGTTTGCGGTATAAGTGTTAATGAGTTTTTTGAACTGAGCAGTTGTCATTCCGGATGCGCCTGACGAAGCGCAGAATACGGGTTCGAACCTCTCCCCGTCCGGGTGGTACATATTGCAGTCCATAAACCAGTGGCGCCAGAGGTTCATGTTTTTATTCTCGTCGCGGCCGCTGTAATTGACCATAACGATGAGCGGCGTGCGTATGCGGTCTCCCGGGTCAAGGTACATGTCTACCCTGTTCTGCCCTGCTGTTACGCGCGTCGTGTCGCTGCCTCCCTTGAACGTTGCCTTCCAGCTTCCGGGCCAGCCGACGGCAATAAACGTGCCTCCGTTTCCGTATTCGAGGTTGAAGTACGGGAAGTCGCCGTGAGTCGGCCTGCCCGAATCAGTGCCCTTTATAACGGTATTTCCGGCCATCTTATATGCGTACGGAGCGTACATATCTCCGAGGTCGCCGTTCATGCCCTTTAGGATCTGGTTCCGGCCCTTCGCCTCCCAGTCGAGCGCCATCAGGTCGGAGAAATTATCCGTGACGGCCGTGCCGGTGTTTTCGAGCCAGATCGTCCATTCACATGCATCGTAGGCAGAGTACTCTTTTCCCTCCACCGTGAACAGGACGCCGCTCTTTTTATGCAGGAAAGAAGCTTTTATGTTTTTACCGTCAGCCGCGTCAGAAGTCTCGTATGAGACCTTTTCGAAACCGTCTCCGAAGCCTTTCGAAGCCTTTCCGTCGTATTTGAAAGAGAACGGAAAAGATGCGGGATCTTCGAGCATTTTTGCGAGAGAAGGCCTGTTTTTATTCGAGCAGCTTGTAAGAGCAGGTATCATTGCAAGGATCGCAAGGGCAAAAACAGGTACGATCAGCTTCCATTTTTTCATGTCGCTACCTCCGCGCCGGTCCCGTGGGCAATATTATCCCCTTTCCCGGCATTTTTTTGTATTTTTTTATATACCACATTGAACGCGGTCATCTGGGCAATAAACGATACGACCCACGTTATTATATACGATGAGTAAAGAATTTCCAACGTGTGGAATTCCGATATCGAGAAGACGGTATATATCCATACGATCCTAAGCACGCATACTCCGAGCACGGTTATGACCATCGGAACAAACGACGAGCCCATCCCGCGGAGCGCTCCTGTCGTGACGTCCATAAGCCCGCAAAGGAAGTACGGCAGGCAGATGAACGACAGGCGCGTAAGGCCGTATTTTATTGCTTCTTCGGAGTCAACGATATATATCGACAGGAGCGGACGGCCGAGCAGGTATCCGGTCACGCCGAGCGTCAATCCGAATGCGGTCACGCAGCCGAGGCAGCAAAGCAGTATCTTTCGAACACGCCAGTTCTTGCCCGCGCCGATATTCTGACCGGCGAAGTTCAGCGCCGTCTGGTGGAAGGCGTTCATCGAAACGTAAACGAAGCCCTCGATATTTGCCGCGGAAGAATTGCCCGAAGAAACAGCGACAGAGTCAAAAGAATTGACCGAAGACTGGATTATGACGTTAGATATGTTGAACATCACGCTCTGGAAGCCGGCGGGCAGACCGATCTTCATTATGTTCAGGAGCGAGTCTTTGTAGATGCGCAGATCTTTTATGCGGAACCTGGCACGGTCGTCGCGCCTAGAGAGCGAAATAAGCACGAGAGAAGCGGCAATAGTCTGCGAAATGACCGTTGCCCACGCCACGCCGTCGACATCCATTCCGAACAGCAGCACGAACATCAGATTAAGCCCCACGTTCACGATACCGGCGATCGTCAGGAACATCAGCGGTCCTCTCGTGTCGCCCAGCGCTCTTAAAATAGCCGCGCCGTAATTATATACCATCGACGATATGATCCCGGCAAAATAGATCCGCATATATTTGGCTGACAGCGGCAGCACCTCGTACGGAGTGTCCATCATCTCGAGAAACTCTTCCGCGAGAGGTATCCCGATCGCCGTGAGTATCACGCCGCTGATAAGTGCGGTAAGTATCGCGGTATGCACGGCCCTGTGCATGCCTTCCCCGTCATCTGCGCCTTTTGCTTGAGCGACAGTAACGCCTGCCCCTACGGACAATCCTATGAACATATTGATTATCAGATTTATCAGCGCTCCGGTGCTTCCGACGGCGGCGACGCAAACGCTGCCCCTGAATCTTCCGACAACGACGAGATCCGCAGCGTTGAAAAGGAGCTGCAGTATTCCCGTAAATATGATCGGAAGCGTATACAGGATCACGTTCTTTAAGAGCGGACCCTCCGTCATATTGATGTCGGAGCGCTTTAACATCAGATGCCTCTCATTGATCCGCTTTTAAAATAAACGCCGGCAGCGGAAGGCCGAATGAATTCACAATATTTGCGTTTTCGGGATATCCCGGATGCGTGAAGGCGTAGCTCACGTAAGAGATCTTCAGGTCCTTCGCAGCTTCTCCGATGCTGACGAACACAGTGTCTGGAGCTACTATCTCTGCTTTCACGCTATGCTGTTCCTCCTCGCCTTCGGGGACGAAACCGAATCCGGCAGGCTCGTCTCCCAGGCGCGTTTTGAGGCCTTCCCCGATGTTTTTAAATATGATTTCGTACCCGCCTTCGGTCTCCGTTAACAGTACTGGCGCGGGCGATTCGTATTCGGCCGGATCTGGCATTTTTCTGTCACCGCCGTACTCGTGAGCGTAGACCTGCATTGCCAGCCTGCGTCCGAGCTCGGCCTTGTGCGGAGAGTGCGCAAAATCAGAGTCGGACGGGAGCGAACCGAGATCCATTGCCACAGCGATATAACTTCTGCGGATCTCTGAAACAGCGTCGAACTGCCTTGCGCGGACAATATGGAGGAACGGGAAATATTGCCTGCCTTCGTCTCTGTACGAGCTCAGCTGCACGTTGTAGAACGGAAAATCGACCCCGAAAGTCGTGCGCTCGTCTTCAACGAACGCCGCCAGATCCGAATCGTACGACCATGCCATCTCTTTCCAGATGCCTTCGCTCTCGCCCTGGAAGAACAGCTGTCCGCGGAACGGGAACGACGCAAACGGGCTGATCAGAGTGTTGTAATAACCTCCGACAGGCATATTAGCCCCGACCGTGTACCCGCGCTCGACCGAAAGGTCATAAGGCATCAGTTCGCGAATGCACGCTCCTCCTGCGCAGATCATTACCAGGCCGAGTGGAACATCGGTGTACCGGGTCAATTCTTTTGCGAAATAGTATCCCATCGCCGAAAACCCGAGCGATGCGCTGCGGCCGGGCCTTTTCCAGCTCCACGTCGGGACAATGATGTCGCGGCTCGGTTTTGCGCAGTTTTCCCTGAATTCAAACGCAGCTGCCTGGCTTTGATGGAACAGACGGAAATTATCTTCTTCAGACATTTCGCCGAGAAGTTCCGGCGTATAGTTTATGCAGCTTTCAAGGTGGTATTCGGCATTCGACTGTCCGCCTATCATCCAGATGTCGCCGACGAGAATATCGCTGAAAATGTAGCTTCCGTACGAAGAACTGATGATCATCACCGAAGGCTCGCGTTCGGCCTCTCTGGGGCTGAATTCGAGCCTGAAACAGCCGTTATACCCCACCTCGGTCTCAGCGGTCTCCTTATATCTTCCGTACCATACGCCTTTGACTCTAAGACCTGCATGGCGCGAAAAGCCGAACACCGCACACGGGACTCTCCTCTGAAGCACCATATGAGACGAGAAGCAGCCGCTCACTTTGAAATCAGGGAGCGACTCTATGTCGAATAAAGGCTCCCGGGCCCATTCCGAATACTCCGGGCCTATGGCACCTTCCGCATCCGGAAGCGCCGGCGCGGCAATGTTATCATCGTGGTTTTCATTCGGGTTTTCATTCGGGTTTTCATTCAGGTTTTCGTGTTTTCCGTTCGGTTCGTTCATAATGATTTTCCCCTTGAATTTTATGATCGTATATGGTAGAATGCCTTTTGCACGGGGACGTAGCTCAGTTGGTCAGAGCGTTCGGTTCACATCCGAGAGGTCATGGGTTCGAGCCCCCTCGCCCCCACTCAAACCGGTTACCGACCGGTTTATTTTTTTTAAATCCTGCGTTCCCGGAAGATCATGACGGATACGCGTACTCCCCGAAGAAACTGATCAGCTCCAGTTCCGCGATCTCCGCGATATTCGTTCCTTCACCTGCGGCAAAACCGCTTATTACTATCTTTACGTACCTCGCGTCTGCGGGCGGAAATTCGAGGACCGGCACGCAGTCGGGCGCGTCAATATTATCGTATTTTATTACTTTCGTATAGTCTTTTCCGTTGACGGAGCAGAGTACTTCAAAACATCTCGGGAACAGCCTGCCTGTATACGTCCCGTCCGAGGCCGGATAAGCGTCAAGCCTGCATACGCGGTAAACCGCTCCGAGGTCGGCAATGATCTCTCCCGTACTTCCCGCGCACTTAAGACGGCACGGAGAACTACGGTCTCCGTCGCTCAGCGCGGCAGTTTCCGCCCCCTCCGGCGACAATCCTTTAAGCGAAAAAGAGGCCCGCGGGGATATATTCCCCTCGAAAGCCTCTGTAGGCTGCGCAGGAGGCGCTGTACGGCCGTCACAGCCGGTGAAGCATAAGAGAGCAGTCAGGATCAGAAATGCCGTTAAAAGGCATTTAAACGCTGTTTTTACCGATCCGTCCGTATGCATTCTCATGCCGCTTTTCACCCTCCGGTCAAGTTTCGTTTTCGGCGCGTTTTTTAGCGATCCTTCTCTGGAATGCTTTTACGATCTCTACTGCCGGGATCATCAGGAACGCAAGTCCGAGAGCGACCGAATATTCTGCGAAGCTGATTGAAGTGAAACCGAACGCGTTTCTGAGGAACGGCACGTAGATAACGGCGGTCGTCAGCAGGAGCGAACCGACCGTAGAATAAATCAGGAATCTGTTGTGATTTCCCTTGAGCGCCATTCCGATGATCGATTTGCGCTGAGAGCGCATATTAAGCGAATGGAATATCTCCGCCATTGACATCGTCAGGAACGCCATCGTGATACCGTCGTCGCTCTGAAGGCTTGTCCACGTTCCGCCTTCCATAAGGTGACCTACAAAGTACGCCGTAACGACGAGAAGCGTTACGAGCAGTCCCTGGTAGATGCAGTCTCCTCCGACTCCGCCTGCGAATATTCCGTCGCGGCTGCGGCGCGGAGGCCTTCTCATTATATCCTCCTCTGCCTTTTCGGTACTGAGGGCAAGCGCAGGGAAACAGTCGGTAACGAGGTTTATCCAGAGCAGATGCACAGGTCTCAGGATCGTAAATCCGAAAAGGTTGGCAATAAATATCGCCGCGACTTCGCTTAAGTTCGAGCTGAGCAGGAACTGTATCGCCTTTCTGATGTTATCGTATATCCTGCGTCCTTCTGCGACAGCGGTAACGATGGTAGCAAAGTTATCGTCCGCGAGCACCATATCGGCGACATTTTTAGTTACGTCCGTGCCCGTGATCCCCATTCCTACGCCTATATCAGCCGATTTGATCGAAGGAGCGTCGTTAACTCCGTCTCCGGTCATAGCGGTGATCATGCCGCGCTTTCTCCATGCATTAACGATCCGCACTTTATGCTCGGGCTGCACTCTGGCGTAAACGCTGTACATACCAACTTTCTTTTCAAACTCTTCATCCGATATCTCGGAAAGCTGAGCACCCGTTATAGCACCGCGCTCATCGTGAAGTATTCCGAGTTCTTTAGCGATCGCAACAGCCGTGTCGAGGTGGTCGCCCGTGATCATTATCGGTCTTATTCCGGCGTTGTGGCACTCTTCTATGGATGCCTTCACCTCCGGCCTTACCGGGTCGATCATGCCTACGAGGCCGCAGAAGCACATATCTTTTTCGACGATGTCCGAATCCTCTTTCTTGGGCATGCATTCCCACTCGCGCGTCGCAGCGGCAAGCACTCTGAGAGCTCTTTCAGCAAATGCGTGGTTCTGTTCGAGGATCTTTGCGCGCATCTCTTCATCCAGAGGCTGAACGGATCCGTCCTCCGCGAAGTAATACGAGCAGCGCTTGAGCAGTTCGTCCGGAGCGCCCTTGGTGCACTGAATGATCTTATCACCCTTCTTATGAAGCGTCGTCATCATCTTGCGCATCGAATCGAAAGGCACTTCTCCCACGCGCGGCTCTTCTTTTTCGATCTCGTATTTTTTAAGCCCCAGCCTGTTCGCGAAATCCACCAGAGCGTTTTCGGTAGGTTCTCCCTGTATGTTACCGTCCTCTTCGAGCACGCTGTCGCAGCAAAGTGCGAATATGACGGACAATTTTTCAGGCGCGATCCCCCAGCTGTCTACGACGGTCATCTTATTCTGCGTAAGCGTTCCGGTCTTATCGCTGCAGATGATCTGAGCGCAGCCGAGCGTTTCGACGGCGGTCAATTTACGAATGATCGCGTTCTTCTTGGACATGTTCGTGACGCCGATCGACAGCGCGATCGTAACGACTGCGACAAGTCCTTCTGGTATGGCCGCAACCGCAAGGCTGACCGCAAGCATGAACGTGTTAAGGAAGAACTTAAGATCGTGCTCCTGGCCGGTTATGAACTGTCTTACTACGCCGAACAGGAATATAAATATACAGATTCCGATAACGAGTTTACTGAGTATTCCGCTAAGCTGGGCGAGCTTCTGCTGGAGGGGCGTTTTCGAATCTTTCGCGTCCTGAATGGCTGTGGCGATCTTTCCCATCTCGGTATCCATGCCGGTGTCCGTAACCACCATACTGCCTCTGCCGTACACGGCGACGGAGCCCATATATGCCATATTATGTCTGTCTGCGAGTGGAATATCCGAAGCATCGCCGCGAAGCACCATAGCATCGGCATATTTATCTACCGGTACCGATTCGCCCGTGAGCGAAGCTTCTTCTATTTTAAGACTGGCGCTTTCAAGTATTCTTCCGTCAGCAGGCACGGCGTCTCCCGCTTCGAGTATCACGACGTCTCCGGCGACAAGGTCTTCCGAGGGAATATGTACTACCCTTCCGTCGCGCTTCACCTTCGACGTGGCCGCGGACATTTTCTGCAGCGCTTCTATCGCTTTTTCCGCCTTGCTCTCCTGGACAACTCCAAGAACCGCATTGATTATTACGACTACGAGTATGATTATGACGTCGACCGGGAATTCATGCTCGAGTATAGATGTGACTGCAGATATGGCCGCGGCAACAATCAGTATTATGATCATCGGGTCTGCCATCTGTTTGAGCAGCCTTTTTATTACCGAATCTTTTTCCGGTTCTTTTAACTTATTCTTACCGTTCTTCAACAGTCTGGCTTCTGCCTCCGCACTGCTCAGTCCCGCGCGTCCGGTATCAAATTCTTTAAGGACTTTCTCGGATTCTTCCAGATAATATCTCAACGTGATCGATCCTTTCGTTTAACGCACTGCGTTTTTTGCGCTTACTGCCGTATTCTATCACTTCCGGCGGAATTAAACAAGCTGATTTTTGCTTTTTTTGATGTTTCAGGGCGGTTTTTGGAAAGTCAAAGGGGATGTCGGGCGCATTTGAGGCTCGGATTTATGCGTTTTTTAACGTTTTAAAGGCCGTGCGCGGCAATTTCTGCGCAATTGTGCAGTTTTACGGGCGCGTTTTCTCTGCTTTTTGCGTGTGGATAAGCCTTTTTATGCGCTAAAACCGCCGTACGTCTTCATATAATTGGTTGCAGGCATCAAAAAACGGCCACTTCAGGGCCGTTTTTTAACTGTTTTGCCTTCACAGCTGAGCAGAATTAGACTGCGGTTTGCAGCTATTGCTCCGGGTGATATAATTCCGGCATTAATACGCGCCGAAATCAAAAAAGCCGGAATTGGACAGTGTGTCCGGTATGATCCGGGCCTCATCCGGCCGTCAGATCACTTTTCGATCAGTTCAGGACAAGGCTGGCCGTTCCTGTAGCATCTGATGTACTCGCAGAGCCACCTGTAATAAAGGTCTCCGTGGCCTCCCTCCATAGGCTCTATATCGCGGCTGTACTCCTGATTGAAATTGTCCGTGAAGATGTAGCCTACTCCGTCAACGTAGTACAGCTGGGCGCACCATTCGTTCCACCACGTTACCGTTACGATCTTGGGATGAACGGCGAAGACGTTCTTCCATTGACCGTTCCAGAACCGTCCTCCCTGCCTGCCGTGCGCCGTAGGCTGTGACATATATGTCTCCTGCGTCGCAACGTCCGCACACATATGCTCGGGATTCCCATCCGCGTCGTAAGAAACCGTTTTGCTGTTATCGATCTCGAGGTAGCTCCACTGGCCTTGTGCCGCACGTCCGCGAAGTCCGTACATGCTTCGCACGGTCAGATCTTTGTAAAGCTCTGTCTCGTCAAGCTGCCAGTCCATAATGAACGGTTTACCGTCCCAGTATACGAAGCAGTCTTTCCATTTTTCGATGTCAAGGAAGTTTTCTTTCATATTTTGGAACATATTGTTGCTTCCCATCCAGAACACTACGTACGGCGTGCCTTTTCCTTCGGAGCGCATCTCCATGATCGTGTTGAGGAGAGCGGTGGTCGGCCCCTGTATGTACGAGACCCACGATCCCGATCCGGGGTTATAGCCAGGAGCCGTGGCGTACGTATAGTCAAGAATTATGAAATCAACGCCGGCCTGGTACAGAAGTGTCATATTGTTGCGTATCGCGTCCGTATCTGTGCTGCGGTAATACCCCTGAGCAGGCTTGGACCAGTAGTGGAACGCCGTAACGGCATTGTGCTGATCATTTTTAGTTCCAAATCCGTACTCCGCCGAAAAGCCGTACTGTTCGGTGAGTTCGGCAACGTTCCTGGCATTCTCGATCTTGCCTGTTCCTTCGCCGTGGATAGCGTTGAACCACATCGTGTAGCATATGCCGATAACGTCTTTTCTATCTGTAATATCGAGCCCGAGCGTATGGCCGTCGAGCGGTCTTGCCTCGATCTCCGTCAATGTTTTTTTCTTGCCTTTCGTGCAGCCAAGGATCTGAATATTGTCCATGCCTACCCCTCCCAGATGAGTGAAATACGAGAAATATTCTCCTTCGATGGCGTCCGGATCGCTCTCGCATTCATATTTCTTAACGCCTTCTCCGTTGTATACCGTCATTTTTCCGTCTTCCTGAGCAACTTTAAGCACAAGCTGACCCTTCAGGTAAACAAATATGTCTTTGTTTTCGCACGCTACGATATCCGCGTGCGTTTCGCCCTGGATAAGGCTGCTATCGACTTTAACAGATACGTTGCCCGCCGGCCATGCCCACGTACCTGCAGCACCTCCGTATACTGTAACCGATGACGTCGTCGGATTGAAACTGATATAAATACCGTCGCCGGGATTGTCCGCAATGCTTCCCACGTTGTTCTTGAAAACGCCTATCATCGCAGACATCCACGGTCCGCTGCCGTTCGATTTGAAGTGGCCGTCAAATGACAGCTGCGCCTGCACGAATTCTTCTCCGAGGCACTGAATGAGCGGCGCCCAGGTCGTCCACCCTTCCGCGAAATGGTCTTCGGACGAGTCGGAATAGTTGATATATAGTACGCCGTCAACGACCGCCGATGTGCCTTCGTTCCTCAGTTCGGCATCGCCTCCGAGCGTCGGATCGCCGTCAGAAAAATCACTTTCAAGCAGCGCGATCACGCCTGTCGTCCCCTTCGAACAGATCGCTCCGTGCTCTCCTTCGAAAGAGTCGTAGAAAACCGTTTCCGTTTTCTTTATGTATTCGACGATTCCGTCGTTAAACGACACTTCCGGATCATCGGTCGGATATGAATACGAGTGATCTTCTTCGCGGTTATTTCCGTTGCAGCCTGCGAAAACGCACGTTACGGTCAAAATAGCAACAGCGAAAAGCATTGCCCTTATTATTTTATTTTTTCCGGTCAATCAAATACACCTCCGGCGCTCCGTTTCCGTGCGGGAGCAGGAGCAATTGCTGCTGTAAATTGTATCGTTTCGGGCCTGCCGTGTCAAGATTGCGCTGAAGCCCGGCTATGATCCCGGATCTTACGCTCCGAAAAAATATCGTTTTTCGTCAATAAAAAGACTTGAATTTGCACACGTTTTCTTGGTAAAATATAAGCAGATAAAGAGCTAATTAAAGGTTCGGAAATAAATGTTATAACCGGAGGGATCAAACATGTTAGTAAAACTTAACACAAAGGACGCGAATGTCACTGAAAGATCGCAAAAAAACATGGAGAAGAAACTTCAGAGCCGCTTCATCAGGTACTTCAAGGATGAGCCGGAGGATAAAACGACCCTCTGGGTGAAAATATCCGAGAAAAAGTACATAACCAAAGCGGAACTTACGATCTCATACCAGGGCTATCTGCTCCGCTCCGAAACCACCGATAACAAATCCGCAATGGCTGCGCTGGATAAGGCGATCGACGTGCTTGAGCGCCAGATCGTTAAATGCAAGACGAAGCTTGCAAAAGGGCGCCATCAGACTATTACTCAGGATGTTGCGGAACCCGCAGTTGAGGAAGAGCCCGAGAATTACCCGATCGTTCGCGTAAAGACTTATGAGATGAAGCCGCTGACCGTTCAGGACGCCATCCTTAATATGAACATGCTCGGTCATAATTTCTTTATGTTCAAGAACAGCGAGACCGACAGGATCTGCACCGTCTACAGAAGGAACGACGGAGACTACGGTCTGATCGAAGCAGAGGAATAATACAGAAAAGGCTGATCTGCGATTTAGATCTTTTCAATGATAAAACGATAAAACAGGGGCTGTTAAAAGGCCGGAGTATCGTCCGGTGATTTAGCAGCCCCTTCTTTTTTACTGATGATCAGCCTGAACCGATCATTGACCTTGTTTTACCCTGAATGATCAGCCTCTGGTAAGGATGTCGAACGTGACGCCTCCGGTGGATGAATCAGACTCAAAGTCACCGTAATATTTGTGCGCGATATTTTCGTATTGTGCCGTGCACTGAAGATTCGAGAGAGTCAGAGCATCGCTGCTAACGTTCTCGAACGTAACTTCGATCCTGACGTTCTCGGGAGAAAGCTGGTTCGAAAGCACATAGCGGTAAGGCGTGAGGCCTTCTCCGATACCATAGCGCACTACCGAATCCTCGAGCAGGTATCCCCCGTTATATGCGCGGATAACGACCGCTCCGCCGCTGCTGCCGGAATATTCCGTTGAGAATGTCAGTTCGACCTGATCTCCGCAAAGCAGATCGGAAATATCATTGAAAACGTACCCCGTTTCAACGGACCCTTTGTAGCCTACCGTCTTGATCTCTACGTTCGCGTGGAACGGCACAAGATATACGGTGCCTTCCCATGCGCCTGTCTCGGTAATAGATTTCAGCAGGCCGGTATCGATCCCGCCGTTATCGGAAGGACGGCTCATCTGAACGATATCAAACTTCAGATCACTGCCGTTGTCATACGATGCCATACCCTTGGTGATACCGGTATTGACCGTTCTGGGCTGATTCTCTTTCTGGATCGTATCGATCGCGTTCTGCTCGGCAGACTTCGAATCCCTGTATTTCTTTGACGATGTGTCAAGCGGGATGATCATGTGGATCATGCGTACGCCGTGAGAATACATATACCGGAGCTGGGCAAGGACCTCCCCGCGGTCTGTCGTGATCGAACCGTACTCGCCGAGAGTGATGTTATTGTGCCCCGCGTTGAAAGCAAGTTTGAGGAAGTTGTTGTTATCGCTGTACCACAAGCCGTACCTTGTCCCTCCGTATGCGGTTCCGCAGACCGTTACAGCTTCGAGCGGGGAAAGTCTGGTATTAGCTTCTCCGAGGAATCCGGATACGGCATCGCCTTCCGGGATCTGATGAGCGTTGATCGCTTCGGGCGGGAAGCCTGCCAGCAGAGCCTCGCGGTATGCTTCCATCAGCCGTTTGTTGATGATATATCTCGTGTACAGACACCACTGAGTGAAGAAATCGCTCTCGCCGTAAGTGTCCCATTCTCCCCTGCATAACGACGGATCGTCTCCGGCAAGCGGATAGTATCGCGGTGCGTCAAAATCGTCTTCGCTGCCAAAGCTCGTGCCGAAGCGTTTGTTGATGTTTTCGATGCTTCCGTAAAGGTCAAGCAGGTACTCTTTAAAGCCTGTGATCATATTGACGTTGTAGTCGCCAACCGATCCGGCAACGTTGATTTCCTGCTCATGTACCGGGGATACGGCGATCAGTTTTTCGGGCTCGGCTCTTTCACCTCTGAAATCTACAGAAAGGCCTCTTAAATACGAGCGCAGAGGAAGCACGCGCAGCTTGCTCATTTCTATTATGCCGTCAGCGTACGTCCCGTTATAGAACGAACTGTCAAGTTCTACATAATCCGTAGTCGCGTTGTCCCTGCCTATCGAAAGGTACTTGATGTTTCCGTCTTTGTCCTTTACCTTGGACATTACGGTGGTGGCGCCGATCCTGTTCCAGCGATGGGTGAAACAGGGTTCCCACTCATGGTACCCGCTGTGGTACGCATTGGAATCCCCGTATTTTACTCCGTACAGACGCATATACGTTTTTTCGGTGTTATTGAACTGCGAAGCGGCTTTTTCCGGATCCTTGAGCGAAGAAAGCACAGGTGCGGCAAGGTCTGTTCTCACATGGTCGAACGTGCCTCGGTCAACGTATCCGTCGGGATTGTCCTTCGCGAACGTGGAATAAAATCTGTTCTCACGCCAGCCGACATTGACCTTTTCGCCCCCGGTGAGGTCAGCCGAATACGTGTAAATGTTCGAAAAAGTACCGTCTTTAATTGTCACATTAAATCCGTTGTCAAAAGCTGACGCGTAAACGCCTGTCGCGTCGCTTCCGAGATCGATCTGAAGAGGCTCGATGCAGTTCTTTACGGGATCGCAGATAAACGCTTTCTGAGCATCGCCGTAATACATAACGACGGTATCGCTGTTATTGCCTTTTCTGAGCGAAAGTTCAAGTTCGGACTTGCTGTCCGGTCCGGTATATTCAAATTCGATCGTTTTAACGAGCGTCAGATCAGCAAACGAATAGATCTGCATCAGCGGCTTCGCGCCTGCTTTCTGGGAAGCGCTCATTACGGCAAGGTACTCGTCGGATCTGCCTTCGATAAACCGTCCGGAAGTGATCACGAACGGAGCAGCGATACCTTCGGGCTTTATAGCCGCGCGGATAACTCCGGTGGTGTCAAATATCCTTATGGTGTCTGCGCCTGTTCCTTTTGCGGAAAAAGCCGCGGCGGCAATAAGCGTTTCTTTCTTATCTCCTGCCGAATATGCTCCGGCGGCAACTCTCACACCTCCCCGTACGTCTGCCGGGAACGCGAGGAACTGAGCGGAAATGGCCTGCTGGCGGTTGAAAACTCTTACGAGCGTGTAGTTTCCGTCAGCTTTTCCCTGGCCGGCAACGATCGCCGGTCCTGCCGTTACGTTCGCGTCTCCCATCTGAGCGTAGTACAGGTTCGTCTGCAGCCCCAGGTTCAGATCCGGCGCGGTGTAGTAAACCGTATTTGTACCGTTCGTGACCTTCGACGGAAGCGTTATCAGTGCATTAAGCTTGTCTTCGTCTTCTGCTCCCCTGAGTATGAGAGTCAGATATTCAAGCGTATAAATGTCGCTGAAAGTGTCCGGCTTTTTATCGGCCGCCGTTATGATCGCCATACGGTCGTCGTAAACTGTTACGTAAAGATCTGCGACTGAAGCGCCTTCGACGGCATCGATCCAGCCTTTCTGATCCTCTTTACCGAGCAGCGCGGCACACGCCGTCGCGTTAAGTCTGAGTTTACCGTCTTCTTCTTTAAGGAATTCTTCTTCGGTCCCCATCAGGCCGGCGCGGTAATACGCAAGTTTTGTGTTTTTATACAGAGCCAGCACATTGTCCACCCCCAGGAGATTCGTTACCTGACTGAATCCGGTATATCCGGCATAATTCGGAGCAGGCTGCGCCGCATAAGTTCCGGTCTTCTTCGTTTCCGGTATTTCAGTCGGATCTTTTTTATTGCAGCCTGATGCGCACATAACTAGCATCAGCAGCGCCAGCAGCATAGAAGCAGATCTGAGCGCAAATCTTTTTCCGGTGTTTTTTACGTCTGTTTTCATTATACTGCACCTCGCGACCGTAAAGCCTGAAATTCGTTTTATTTTCTAATAGCGTTCTTATCGTGGCTGACCTTAAATCTCCGGATCTTGTTCGTAGATGTCTTCTCAAATTCCGTGTCGCGGAGTTCAAGACCGCAGATGCGTTTGTACGCAGGAAGGTCTTTATTTACGCGCTTTATTTCGCCCCAGATGTACCTGGCGGCAATATCCTGAAGTTCCTTTTCGTCCGCGGCAGATTCTCCCGCTTCCTCTGCGGCGCTCTTCACGGCTTCGTAGTCAGGGAACACAGTCACGCAGACTTTTGTGTCTTCCTGATCGCCGTCGGAATTGTCGCCCCACACCATGCACTCTTTGATAAACCGGATATCCATAAGTTTATCCTCGAGTTCTTCGGGGAATATATTTTTTCCGGTGCTGGTGACGATTATGTTTTTAATGCGGCCGGTAATGTATACCCTGCCCTGTTCGTCCATCCTGCCCTGGTCTCCCGTGCGGAACCATCCGTCTTCCGTGAAAGCGGCGCGCGTCGCTTCGGGGTTGTTGTAATAGCCGAGCATGACGTTATCGCCTTTGGCCTGTATCTCGCCGCGGCCTTCCTCGTCCGGATCAGCGATCCTGATCTGTATACCGGGCATAGCCGGTCCGACCGATTCGAATTCATTGCCGCTGTCACGGTTCACGCAAAGGATCGGGGATGTTTCGGTAAGGCCGTAACCCTGGCGGATCTTGAAGCCCATGCGGTCAAGGTTTTTACCGACTTCGGGCTTCATTGCCGCAGCTCCGGCCACAAGTAATTTTATGCGTCCGCCGATAGCTTCGTGCGCTGATTTGAAGAACGTTTTTCCTGCGTTGATGCCGAAATGTTTCAAAAATCCGGAAAGGCCGAGCAGGAATCTGAACATGAACCATTTGAATTTAGACGCTTTCGCCTTATCCACGATTTTTTTGTACAGATTTTCGAGGATCAGAGGCACGAGCATCATCATCGTAGGTCTGTATTCGGCAATATTTTTAGCGATATACCGGAGTCCGTCGCAGAATGCCACGCGGACGCCCATGCGGTACGAGACCAGGAAAGTGGTGGTGCATTCGTACGTGTGGTGTATGGGCAATATCGACAGCATCGAGTCTTCGCACGTATGTTCGAGGCACTGCATCACGCTCGTCATGTCAGTCAATATATTTTTCTGCGAAAGCATTACGCCTTTCGACACGCCTGTCGTTCCGGACGTAAAGATAAGTACCGACATCGCTTCGGGGTCAATTACGATCTCGTCGTACTTAGTATCTCCCGCTTCCAGAAGCTCTCTGCCTTTCTTCATAAGGCTGTCAAAGCGCGTCAGTTTCGCTTCGCCTATCTGCTCTTCGGGCTCGTCGCCCTTATCCATAAGCACGCATAATTTAACGTTCGGAAGCTCCGGGAGCGCATCTTTCAGCGCTTTAGCATATATTTTATCCGAAACGATTATGCAGCACGCTCCTGATTCGGACAGCACGTGGCAGATCTCTTCCTTGTTAAGCTCCTTATCAACCGGCACGACGACGTCGCCAGAAGTTATTACGGAGAGGTAGCTGAGGCACCATTCGAATCTGTTTTCGCCCATAACAGCGATGTGCGAACCGGCCGGGAAGAGATCCAGGAGCGCCGTGCCCAGGATCCTTGTCTCCTCTTTGAACCGCTTAAACGTCACATGATCATATTCAGCCGGTTCGTTTGCCGTCTCGCGCTTCGTTTTAACGATATACGCTTCCCTGTCGCCGTAATCGCGCACAGACTCATCGATCACTACACGAAAATCTCTCGGCACCGGGTCGAGAACCATATTAAAACCTTTTTTACTTTTTTTCACTTTTCTGCTCCTCCGGCCCGGTCGACCGGGCGGTCAATGCGGCGATCCTCGCCTGTTTTTATGCCATAAGGTTCCAGCTGAGCGTTCCGTCGGCGGTCAATTTCAGCACCAGCCCCATTTCTCCGTCCGGCGCGGTCTCCTCAGCCTTGTAATAAAGCCATATAATGCTGCCCTGCTCTTTTTCCGGAATATATTTGCCCTCGAGCGTCCAGCCTCCTCCGGAAAGCAGTTCGGCGTACGAATCAAGATCAGCTTCCAAAACGCGTATATACCATGAAGTCCATTCGCGTTTTCCCTCTGAGACCGCGGCAGAAAAACTGCCGGGAACGTAACGTCCGTAACTGAATAAAGGACAAAGTTCTTCCGGTATGTCATCGTACAATCCGTTATACTCGAGAAGGTCTGAATAACTGCTATCCATCATCGCGGTTATCCTGTATACCGCTTCTGCGTTACCTTCCGGCCGCAAAAGCATCAGTTCCCGGAGTATAAGCGCATACGTACCGTATGTGATTTTATTGCCTGATAAAAGTCCGGATCCGGACCCGTCACCCGAACCGAAACCGGCCTGCGAAGCCAGAGCAGTGACAGAACTCTCTCCGCCTTCTTTTAATTCAGGACCGTACCCCAGCGCTTTTAAGCACATCGTGTATGCCTGTGTCGCACTGACCGCATCTCCCGAAGCAGCGGCTGCCCCTGACGCATCTTCAAAAAAGTCGACGGTTCCGGAGTAAGAGATGGTCCTGAAATAATCGGCGATACGCATTTCGTCTCCCGATCCGAGCAGTCTCTGAAGCGCAAGCACGGCGTCAAAACGGCTTATCTGGTCGTTGAGCGCGTCTCCCGATCCGGCGGGGAAAACGCCAAGCCTGACGAAGCAATCCAGCTCATCCTTTCCCGTGTTGGAATATACCTTTCTTCTTGTGCATCCGGTCAATGCAACAGCGATGCATAAAAGAAGCATGATCAGGAGCGCAGGACGCCTTTCAGCGCCTCTCCCGCCGCTTCCGTTCGCTTCTTTTTTTATGCATAAATTCGGCTTTTCCATTTATTCCAGTTCCTTCGTGATGACCGGACCGTCCTTCGTATCCGTCACTTTAAACCCGAGCCGGGCAATTTCCGCACGCAGCGCATCCGCGTCCGCGTAGCGTTTCTCTTTTTTAGCTTTCATGCGCTCATCGGACAGTGCGAGGATTTCTTCCGGGATATCCGAATTCTGAGCTTTCTGCTCTTCGATGCGCTCCTGTTCGCGCTTTTCGGCCGCTTTTTCCGTGCCCGCCTCGAGATCGAGACCAAGAATATCGTCGCACGAAACGACGAATTCATATATCTTGCGGTTCAGCGTCTTGTACCGGAGCGCCTTCCACACGACGCTTAAAGCAAGCGGGATATTGAGGTCATCCGTGATCGCATACCCGAATTCCTTCTTCCATGCATCGAGTACGTTCATGCCCGAATACCTTCCCTCGCCCGGTACGGTATCGGTGATCTCGGCATCCGGAGCGTTTTTATGCGCAAGCAGCGTGTCATAAAGCCTGGTAAGCGAGATCTGCGCGCCGTTCAGACCCTCCCATGTGAAATTCAGTTTATTCCTGTAGTGTCCGTTCAGGCAGAAATATCTGAAAGCGAGCGGAGAATAGCCGCGCTCGATAAGCGTGTCAACGGTGTAGGTATTGCCCAGACTCTTGGACATTTTTCCGCCGTCAACGAGCAGGAATTCGCCGTGCATCCAGTAATTCACCGTCTTTTTACCGATGAGCGCTTCGGACTGGGCGATCTCATTCTCGTGGTGGATCGGTATGTGGTCGACTCCGCCTGTGTGTATGTCCAGAAGGTCTCCGAGGTATTCGCGCGACATTTCGGAGCACTCGATATGCCAGCCGGGATAACCCATTCCCCAGGGGCTGGGCCACTGCATGATGTGCTCTTTAGGAGCTTTCTTCCACAGCGCGAAATCGGCAGGGTTATGCTTCTCATCATTTACCGCCACACGCTCGCTGCCTCCGGCCAGCTGCTCGTCGAGCCTTGCCCGCGAAAGCTTTCCGTACCCGGGGAATTTTGCAATGTCAAAATAAATACCGTCCGACGTTTCGTATCCGTATCCTTTTTCGCACAGCTGTACGACGTAATCGATCATGCCGTCAATGTGATCGGTGGCTTTAGCGATTATTTCGGGGCGGTCAATGTTCAGGCGCTCAAGGTCTTTAAAGAAAGCGGCGGCGTAGAACGCGGCGATCTCGTAAGGCGATTTCTGAGCCTTTCGCGCCGCCTTTTCCATCTTATCCTCTCCGTCATCCGCATCGGAAGTGAGGTGGCCAACGTCTGTCACGTTCATCACGTGCTTAAGTTTGTATCCCTCGTGCCTGAGAACGCGCCTGAGCGAATCCATGAACACGTACGTTCTCATATTACCTATGTGCGCAAAACTGTATACCGTAGGTCCGCACGAATAAATTTTAACTTCATCGGGATCCTGCGGCACGAATACTTCTTTGCGTCTGGAAAGTGTATTATATATTCTCATTTGTTTTTCTCCTCTTCATTAAGTCTGGCGGTGATGGCATCAAGCTGCGCTTTCAATTCTTCCAGTTCCTTCGCGAAAGGGTCTCCCGTGCGCTGCTCGAGCGATTCGGAAGGGACAACGCGCTCCCCGAGGACCTTTATGACCTGAGCCTTTACGCCCGTCACCGTAGTATCAGGCGGCACGTCCTCGACAACGACCGAACCGGCACCGATCATGGCATTGTCCCCGATCGTGACAGGACCGAGCACTTTCGATCCGGCTCCGATCAGGACGTTGTTCCCGACAGTCGGATGGCGCTTGCAATGCTTTACGTGGCCTGTTCCTCCCAGCGTCACCTGGTGGTATATCGTGCAGTTATTTCCCACGACGGCGGTCTCGCCTATCACGACACCGTGGCCGTGGTCAATAAACAGTTCTTCTCCTATAGTCGCGCCCGGGTGTATTTCTATCCCCGTGCGCCTGGTACAGATCTGCGATATCCAGCGGGCAATAAATTTGAGTTTGATCCTGTAAAATGCGCGTGCGACCTTATGGTATATCAAAGCATGATATCCCGGATAAAGGAAAAATACCTCCAGCGCGTTGCGCGCCGCAGGGTCCCGCCGGGCGATCGATTTTGCATCTTTAATAAGTCCCATAAATAAATGTCCCGCTCCTTCCCGTTTCGTGCAGACCTGTGCGGAAGTCCGTAGGGTGTACCCGGCCGGACATCGGTCCGGTACACGTTTTGTATTGTATCACAATCGGCAGATAAAGTGAAGTGCAAACGGTCTTCGTGGTCACGGACAAAATGTAAAAGGCATCCCGGGACCCGGGATGCCTTCTGCCGGGCTTAATTTAAAGCTATCGTTATGCTTTGCGCCCTTTCGAAGCGATTATTATGATCGCGGCAATGAGCAGGACTCCGGCGATACCACCTGCTATGCCTATTATAGCGCCTTTGCTTATACCTTTCCCGGAAGGCGTTCCGGACTGAGAGCCCGATCCGTTCGAAGGATCACCGGAGGTCCTGAGCTGAACTTTAAACAGCTGAGTCGAAAGTGCTCCGTCGCACTCGCCTACACACAGATAGTACATGACGCCGCCGTCATCTTCCGTGAGACCGGAATTGAGCCAGAGCGTTTTACCTGAACCTACCTGCTTTCCGACAGAACCATCTTTATCCGACTCGAACCACTTGTAATTAACTTCCTGATTCGCATTGACCGCCTCGACCTCTAAAGAGAAAGGCTCCCCTGCTTTTTCCGCGATGTATTCGGGCTGAGATACGGGCGCGATGCTGAATTTCCCGGTTTCGGCTGATTCTCCGGCAGAAACATTTACGGGAACGGCCACGGCGCAGCAGTCGTAGACCGCGGCAAGGCTTTTCTGTTCGATGCTGTAGATATTATTCGGGAAGATCTGGATCTTATCGGAGCCGGTCACGTCCAGATAGCCCTGGCCCGTCCATGCGCGAAGCTTAAGCCCTTCGGCGTCGATATTATCACCGACGGTGTATTCCGTCCTGGCGGGCATATTCATCACTTCTACGCTCATCGTGTACGTGGGATCTGAATCCTGTTCTTCGATAACGAATCTGGTGAGACCGGTGAGGCTGCGGTTGGTTTTTCCGCCTGCCGTCTTCTCTACCATGCACGTTACGAACACCGTTCCCGCCGTTCCGGTATCCATCACGAAAACTGTTGAGTCATAAGTATCCTCGTCCACTTTTATCGTGGTGATATCGTTCACATTCGTGGTGTACCACGTATAGTGATATTCAGCGCCCTCATCCTCCACGATCTTCATCGCGTATTTGCAAAGTTCACCCTGCGGAAAGATGAGATTGTGAAGAGAGATCTCGTTAGGATCGCAGATGTTTCCGCCGGATTCCACGTTAATGTACGAAAGAGCGGTGATCGCGATACCGTTGGCCCCGCGGACGATGCAGTATATCTGGGAACCGTCGAGTGCCTTCTTAACCTCGCTCAGCTTAAGGTAAGAAATATTTTCGGCAGGAGTGAGTTCCGCGGACGTAAAGCAGTCGTACACAGGCGAGCCGATCGTCTCAGGCGTAGCAAATACCGGGAAATCCTTCCCCTGGTACCTTATGAACCATTCGAACATCAGGTCGGAACCTTTAGCTTCCGTCATGAAAGTGATATCGTGGCCCTCGGGCACCTGATAGTTACTCGGGCTTCTCCTCACGGAAGTTGCTTCGGGTTCCGCGTATACGGGAAGCGAGGCGGCGATCATAAAAGCCGCGGTCAATAATACCGTAATAAGCACAAGAAATCTTTTCATTTTCTTCTCCTTTCGGGTCCGTTTTCAGATCACTGCGTCGGCAATGTACGGTCTGTGATCCGAAACCACGCATGCGGGTATCTCCGCCCCTGTAACGCTTATATCCTTAGACGTAAATATGTAGTCGATCTTTCTGTCAGGCTTCCACGACGGGAACGACAGCCCCGTATCCCATACGGAAAACGCGGCTGCGGTATCGAAGAGTTTCTCCCTGATCGGCTTAAGCAGCATATCGTCCGGCTTCACGTTGAAATCGCCCATAAGGATCGTCCTGCTCCCCGTAATAAGGCTTTCGACGGTCTTCACGGCATTCTCCTGCTCATCCGGGTTGAGTCCAAAGTGGCTTACCAGCACAGTCAGTCCGCCGGGAACGTCGAGTTCGGCTTTAAGCACGCACCTTGTCTCGTAATACCCTTTATACATACGAGGTTCCGGATCGGGTATAAGAATGGTCTGCGCGCTCAGGATCGGGTAGCGGGACAATAAAGCGTTGCCGTACGGTTCGGTCCCCCCGAACGATATCGCTTTAGCGAAATAGCCGTTGAATCCGGTCAGTTCCGCGAGCTTTCCCGTCTGGTCCGCGTACTCTTTTTCATCCGTGCCAAGGCTCCTTATCTCCTGAAGTCCGGCAATATCCGCGCCGAGATCCGCAACGACCTTTGCGAACGCTCCGAAATCGATACGGCCCGTCATGCAGTTCAGACAGTGCTGGGTATTGTAGCTCATTATCCGAAGTATCATATCTGTCCTCCGGTCACGCGAAAAAAAAGCGTTTTCCGGCCGCCCCGTCAGTCTTCCGGTTTGGTCTCGAGCTTGAGCGGGAAATCTCCGAGATGGTTCAGTTTGAAGCCGTTCTTTTTATACTCCTCGTAATCGAACGCTTCGAGTTCGTCGATCGCGAGTTTGTGGAATTCGTAGAAATTATGCCACCACTCGTAGCCCGAACCGAGCGAAGCTCCGAGATATGCGTCGGCAATATCGCATCCCATCTGGGGAGCAACATAGAAAGCACCCATGGCAAGGACGTTAACGCCGTTGCCCGTGATGGCACGGAGCGCGGCCGGAACGCTCTCGACGACACCGGCGTGTACGTGCGGACATTTCGATGCCGCGATATGTATTCCCATTCCTGTGCCGCAGAACAGAAGAGCGCGCTCAAACTCGCCCTCGGCGATCATTGCCCCTGCCCTTAATCCGATGCGGTGGAACATAAGGTCCGTATCGGTATCGGGATCACTGTCAGCCTTAACGCCGACGTCCGTGATTTTCCACCCCTTTGCCTTAAGATGGGCTACGACGGCTTCCTTCAGCGGGTATCCCGCAAAATCAGCGGCAACCAATAGGTACTTGTCTTTAATAGTCTTCATTTACTGCAACCTCTTTCCGGTTTTAATTGTGTTTATTCTATCAATTTGCGCTTTCGGTGTCAAGGAGGAACAGATTTTTGCAATACTTCGGAGAATAGTATATAATTGCCTCCGGTCAACGTCCTGCGGGCGCTCCTGACACTTCTCCCGAAGCGGCTTTTGACCCAAAAAAACGGAACGGTCGGTCTTTATAATGAGCGGGATCACTGCAAAAACGCCATGGGCTGCATATTTGGGAGAATTGCCTCTGACGCTCGATTATTTCGGCGGAACGATGTACGAAATGATCGTGAAGAGTGCGGAAAGAACGCCTGATGCCGTCGCGTTCGATTTTATGGGCAGGTCAACGACCTACAGGCGTATGACGGATAATATCGACCGGTGCGCGGAGGCTCTCATCTCCGCCGGCGCGACAGAGAACGACCGCATAACGATAGCTATGCCGAATTGCCCCCAGGCCATTTACGCGCTGTACGCGGTCAACAAAATCGGCGCCGTTGCCAACATGATCCATCCCCTTTCGGCCGAAAAAGAGATCGAATTTTACCTGAATACGGCTAACAGCACGATAGCCGTGACACTTGACCAGTTCTGCGGAAAATTCGAGGCAGTACGCGTCGGCACGCCTCTTCAGAAACTGATCGTCAGTTCTATTGCAGACGAACTACCTCCGTTTAAGAAGGTCGCTTTTCGTGTTTCGACGGCCGGAAAGATAAAAAAGCCGCCGAAAGTTCCGCACATCATTAGCTGGAAGACGTTTATGCGCGATGCGGAAGCCGGAAATGCTAAAGCTCGTCCGGAAAGCTCAAAAGCGGTTCGTTCGGGAGATGATCCGGCGGTCATCCTGTATTCGGGAGGCACCACCGGAACGACGAAAGGCATCGTGCTTACAAACAGAAATTTCAACGCTCTGGCCGCTCAGATAGAGGCAGTGAACCCGATGTACAGACTCGGAGATAAAATGCTTGCCGCTATGCCCCTGTTTCACGGTTTCGGTCTCGGCGTGTGCATACACTCGATGCTGGCAGGAGGAGGCAGATGCGTGCTTGTCCCGCGCTTCTCTCCTAAAAGCTACGGAAAAATGATAGCGAAATACAAGTGCAATTTCATTGCCGGCGTGCCTACATTGTTCGAAGCGCTCCTCCGCCTGCCCGGTATGGAGAAGGAAGATATGAGCTCACTGAAAGGCGTATTTTCCGGCGGCGATTCTCTTTCTGTCGAGCTCAAAAAAAAGCTGGATAAATATCTTAAGGACCACAAGGCGAACGTCAGCGTCAGAGAGGGGTACGGAACTACCGAGACCGTTACGGCATGCTGTCTGACTCCGCCTCACATGGCTAAAGAAGGCAGCATCGGTCTGCCATTCCCCGATACGTATATCAAGATCGTAAAGCCGGGTACGGATAAAGAACTTCCGTACGGTGAAGAAGGAGAGATACTGCTGGCCGGACCTACCGTAATGAAAGAGTATATGAATAACCCCGCCGAAACGGCCTCTACCCTGAGGCTCCACGAAGACGGGCTCACATGGGTATACACTGGCGATCTGGGAACGATGGACGAACAGGGATTCATTTATTTCCGCGGCCGGGCAAAGCGCATGATCGTGACGTCGGGGTACAACGTTTATCCGGGACAGCTCGAGAATATCTTTGACGCGCACCCGCTCGTGCAGATGAGCTGCGTTATCGGCGTGCCCGATCCTATAAAGATCCGCAAAGTCAAAGCATTCGTCAAGCTTCGCGCCGATGCTCCGGCGGACGACGAAACAAAGCAGAAACTGATGGAATACTGCCGCAAAAACATTGCCCGTTACGCTATGCCTTACGATATAGAATTCAGGGACGATATGCCCAAAACGCTTGTCGGAAAAGTCGCGTACCGCAAGCTCGAAGAAGAAGAGGAAGCCAGGCTCGCAAAAGAGCAGGCGAACACAGATAAATGAGACCGAGAAGTAAAAAGCATTTTGAAGAGAGATACGAAGCTGTCAGCCCGCTGCTCGTAAAAGAGCCCGAAACCGCGAAGGGCCGCTGGAGAGAACTGTTTCCGCAGACAGGCCTGGCCGAACGCGAAAAGGCAAAGCTCCGCCTCGAGATAGGCTGCGGAAAGGGCGCTTTTATAAGCGGCATGGCTTCAGCCGATCCCAATTCGTGTTTTGTGGCAATGGAAGTCGTTCCCACTGTCATTCTCATGGCCATGGAGAAAGTGTGGGGCGATCCCGTGCTTCGCGAACAGGACAACGTCCGTTTCATCTGCGGCGACGCCAGATCGGTCGGAGATTACTTCGCCGAAAATGAAGTTGACGCCATCTACCTGAACTTCTCCGACCCCTGGCCGAGACCGAAACAGTTTAAAAGACGCCTTACTCACCCTCTGTTTCTCGAAACATACAAAAAGATCTTAAAGCCGGGAGGCGTCATCCGTCAGAAAACAGATAACGCCCCCCTGTTTGAATTTTCTCTTGAACAATTAAAAGCGTGCGGTTTCGATACGCGCGTGATCGAATCAGTCCCGCCTGACAATATCATAACCGAATACGAGTCGCGGTTCGTTGCCGAGGGGCTCCCCATCTACAGGCTCGAAGCCGTAAAACCCGTCTGAACCGGTCCGGACCGGTCCGCTATCCGTCGATCGCCTGTCACGATTTAGCGGCAATAAGGTTTCCGACCGCGGTCCTCAGTTCCGTAAACAGATCCGTATCGGTGCTGTATACGCCCAGAGACGTCGTGATCTGCTTGATGATCAGGTCGGACGTTCCCTCCCCGTAAAGGCTGTCCAGCAGCGTGAAGTAATCGTAGTCCTCCACTCCGTCGCGCACTGACTCGAGTCTGAGTGAGCCGATCGGTCCCGGATAACCGTCGGAGCCGTATTTATCGATGTACTCCTGAAGTGCACCGCCTGGATAGATAAGTACGCCGTTTCCGTACGTGTCAACGACCGTGCCGCTTACCTGGTGCTCGTACTTCTTTGTCCACGTCTTGGAATTCTCCCAGTCATTGACCATGTAGTACAGGAAACCGTCAATATCGTACAGCTTCTGCTGCCAGAACAGCAGTCTGTGCTTGACCGACTCGTCGTTGATCGAAAGCGTTATCTCGGGGTTGTGCGGGAAGCGCGTGATGTACCACCAGACCTCGTCTCCCTCAGCCTGCTGAGCGGCCATGCGGTCCTTGAACACTCCGTACTGCTTTTCGTACGTTGCGCCGTAATAGTTCGTGTACAGGTTTTTGGTGTACGCCTTATCCGCCTGAGTGTTGAAGAAATAAGTCTTCGGGCACCAGACGTTGACGTCGTTTTCGAGGTATTTGAAGAAGTCTACGCCGCTCGAAACGTTCGTGTTGTAGTGCATCGGGATGATCAGTTTGTGCGCGCCGAAAATCTCGGTATAGATCGAGTTATAGTGCTTGATCTTGTTCATCGCGGCCGCCGAGAGCGGTTCGTCGCCCTCGTTCGGATAGAAGTACGCTTTATCGAGCCACTCCTGCTTTTTGGAAACGACGTTGTACGCCGCTTCGACGTACGCGCGCAGGTACGTATCATTCTGCGTAGCATCCGGGTGGATCTTCCAGCAAAGCGTATATGCGGTCATACGCGGATCGTCAAGGTACTGTTCTACCCTGCTGTCCCAGAACTGGCCGCGCTTGGCGTACGGGAGAGTGTAGCAGCACATTTTGTTCTCTAAAAGATACTCGTAATACAGCGCGTAAAGGTCGTCCTCGAGACCGTCCTGAGTGGTGCCTTCGCGGTTCGCACCGACGATCACGGCCCATTCGTTTAAGTCGGTGAGCGTCTTGCAGCTGGACGTTACGGGCAGTGCGAAATTCCAGACGTACGCGTAAACGGAAGCCTTTTTGATCTCGTTGCCGCCTGCGTCCTTCAGCGTGATAACGGCCGAATACTGGCCCGCCGGAGTATCAGACTGCGATATGACCTTGATGATAAACATCTGGCTCTTGTTCGCCTTGAGGTCAAACTCATGCTCGAGCACAGGTATCGGGTCGGCAACGGTCTTCCCGTCTACTCCGTCGAAATACCAGCCGTAGCAGATCTCGCTCTCCAGAACGTTGCCCGAACCGTCTTTAAACGGCGATACTTCGAGCGTTATGCCGCTCTTCGCGGCTTTAGATGCGACCATAAAGTGGCAGCCTTCGATCTCGTTTTTAGCGAGTTTGATCTGGTACGCTTTGAACTCCGTGGGAGTCGTGCTGTCGGCGGGAGTGTTGTTATACGAATGGTCAAACCATACGGTGATGTCGTTGTCTTCATCTGCTGCGGTCAGTGCTGAATTGTTTATAGCGGGGACAACATTCGTCGCAGATGTGAGCAGGTTTTCGGCTCTGGCCTGGTCCGCGTCTGATAGTTTATTCGGGTCAACGGCAGGTGTCGCAGTGGGTTTTTCCGTCGTTGTCGCTGTAGGTGCTTTCGTTGGAGTAGGCGCAGGCGTCGGAGTCGCTGTCGGAGCTTTCGTAGGTGTAGGCGCAGGCGTGGCCGTAGGCGTCGCTGTCGGGGCTTTCGTAGGCGTCGCTCCTGGAGTAGGATCAGGTTCGGACGTAGGAGGCACCGGCGTTTCTGAAGGGACTTCCGAAGGCGCTGCCGTTCCTGTAACTGCCGTGGGCCTGTCTGTTTCGGGCACGTCGGTCGCAGGTATATCTGTCGGGTTCCCGGCGGGCTCCGTCTGGCCTTCTGTCGCAGTCACTTCGGGCGCATCGGTAACAGCATCTGTCGCGGGAGCGTCTGTGCCCGGCACGTCTGTCGGCAGGTCGATGACAACGTCGGTTTTCTCCGGATCGGGTCCGGTCTGGCCGGAAGTACAGCCGGAAGAAAGCATCAGGGCCGCGGCGATCAATACTATCGCCGTCAGCAGGCCTGTTATCCTTAAAACTTTTCTGGTGCGCAACTTCATTTGCATTGCCCTCTCAATTCGTTAAAGTAAACGATTTCACATATATCGTATCGCCCGCGGTGCAGGCATCGAAATAGTCAAAGCGGATGCGGTTGACCTTTCCGGTCCAGAATGACAGATCAGACAGTTCGACTCTTACTGTCTCGACTTTCCCCGTCCTTTTCAGCGTCACGCGGGTGCGTTCGGAACCGTCGGGAGTCGTTTTACTGCCGGTGCAGAGGAACAGGTCGCACTCGTACGTGCTGCGGCTCGCGCTGTTAGGAATCATATACTCGATCACTATCGCCGAATAATCTTCAGCCCGAACATTTCCGGAGCCGTAATCGAGCATGACCTGCGGGTCGTGGGCCTCGGTAACGGTGATCTTAAGCGCCTGATTTGCATTGTCGTAATTTGCGCTCGTATTGAACAGATTCGCGATCTGCGCGCCGTTGCTGAACACGGACGGATAATCATCGGAAAGTGCGTAATTTGTCGTATTAACGCGCATGGAGCTGTAGTTTTTGTGAAGCGATGCGTTATCGGCAAAATCCTTGTTCGCCGTAAATACGGAGCGTATCTCTTCCGTCGAACCGGCTGTGATCAGGTAGCTGTATTCGATCGGAACGAACGACGTCATTCTGAGCGTCACAAGCGGGGCAACGTAGTTCGTAGGATCTTCGAGAGGCGATTTCGTGCCGTTGTAATTATACCTTCCGGCGTAAAGCATATCGATATTCGGGACGTACAAACCGAGCCCGAAATCATCCGCGGTCGATACCCACGCGCACCACGTCTCCGTATTCTTTTCATTGACGAAAAACCGGCACTCATCGGCGTAGCGCGAATCGCCCCAGAAATTGAGGTGTTTGCGTTCGGAAAGCTCTCCTCCGGTCCAGCCGTCCGCCCCGCTGTACCATACGAAACGATCAAGGTAGCTGACGGTGTAGAATGCGGGCAGTTCCTGGTGCGAGTATCCGTGCTGCCATCCCGAGAAGTCAACGAAGCGGTTATCAACGCGGATAAATTCTTCCGTGAGCGTATATGTGTTTTCCATGTAGCTCGGCGTGATCTGACCGTTCAGAGACCAGTCCTGCGGCTGCGATTTGATGTATACAGAATTCAACTTGACTTCAACGTCGATCAGACGGCTTGAATTACCGTATTTGTCGCCGCCCTGGACCGGGTTATACACCCATTTCGACCCGTTGAACTCGCCGGGAGTGTATTCCTTGTTCCCCGACGTGCCGTAGTACGACTGCTGTATAAGGCGGCCAGTATCGTGGCGGTTAACAAGGTTTCCTAGCCCTGATACAGTGCAGTTTTTGTCTTCGATGTAGTTCAGTCCTCCGCCCCACGACAGCTGTATGCCGATCTTGAAGCGGTCGTTTTCAAGATAGTACAGTTTTGAATCGTAAACGTCGATCCTCTCCGTTTTCACATCGAAGAGCGTGAATCCGGCTTCATCTCCGCCAAGTACGTTGAGCGTGATCGTGCTGATATTTTTAGCTGCCGCCCCGCTCAGGTACGAAGAGATGAGACCGCGGAAAACGACTTTGCTGCCTGCTTCGAGGTAGAAATAGTCGCTTTTTTCTTTGCCGGACTGTACGTATTTGACGTAAACTTTCAGAGGCGAATCGGATGAATACTTTATCGTCAGGCGGTTGAATTCGTTTTTAAACGCACCGTTTTCGAACTTTAATACCGCGCCGTTTCCGACCCTGTACCCCGTTGAATCGATCTTTCTGAAGTCAAGGCTGTATTCATCTCCGCTTTCGGTCACGAGCGTGTCGGGCGGTACCGGCGTTCCTGTCGGAGCGGGAGAAGGCGTGGGCGAAGGTGTCGCAGACGGGGCGGGAGAAGCAGTTTTAACGGGCGTTACGGCCGGTGTAGCGGTCGGAGGAGGCGTCGGCGTGCCGGTCGCAGGCAAAGGCGTTTCGGTCGCCTGCTGCGTGGCTTCCGTCGCGGGCTGATGAGTTTCGGTCGCTGGCAGCTGCGTTTCGGCAGCCTGCTGAGTAGCTTCGGTCGCGGGCAAATTCGTCTCAGCCGCCGGCTGAGGCGTGTTCTGTTCAGTGGTCATTGTGGCAGGCACCTCCGTTGACAATGTCGCCGGTGCTTCCGCATCCGGTGCGCATGATGAAAACAATAAAGACACCGCCAGCACAAACGCCGCGGCACATGCCGTTAATACTGCTTTTGATCTGCGCTTTTCCATACGGAAACTCACTCTCCTTACGGACGAAATTATAATTAACAGCCTCTGATATGTCAAATTCCGCGCCTGCCGGATCGCTCCGCCGCCGTGCCGCAGAAAAACCGCAAAAAATAATTTCAAAAAAGTAAAAAAAGCAGGATTTTCCTGTTGTCCCCGCGCTCAAAATATGATACAATTCATAACGTATCGAAGGTCGCGGCCTGTCCTTACTGCAGAGCTACGTGATCAGTACACAAATGCAAATGATAAAACCCTCCCGCGGGGACTATTGAAAGGTGATCTTAATTGGATAAATTTGTAATCGAAGGCGGCGTTCCGCTTCACGGTGACGTACTTGTCAGCGGCAGTAAAAATGCGGCGGTCGGAATATTGCCCGCGGTCCTGCTTGCAGATACACCCTGCACCATAGAAAATCTGCCCGATATAGTTGACGTCAGGCTGATGATAGAAATACTCGAAAAGATCGGAGTTGACTGCGTCTGGATCGATCCCGAAACCGTAAGGCTTGATCCTAGAAGCGTAAGTTCATCGTCCGCTTTATACGACGTTGTCAGTAAACTCAGAGGTTCGTACTATCTTATGGGAGCGCTCCTCGGAAGATTCGGACAGATGGAAGTGTCCCTCCCCGGCGGGTGTAATCTCGGCGCGCGTCCGATAGACCAGCATCTTAAAGGTTTTCAGGCTCTCGGAGTGGATATCAACACTCAGTTCGGTGCGGTAAAAGGAGTCGCTAAGGACGAGTCTGGCAAGCTCATAGGCGCAAATATCTATCTCGATATTGCTTCCGTCGGTGCCACCATAAACCTAATGCTGGCGTCGGTCAAGGCAGTCGGCCAGACCGTTATCGAAAACTGTGCTAAAGAACCGCACGTCGTTGACGTCGCAAACTTTCTCAACGCTATGGGAGCTAACGTCCGCGGCGCAGGTACTGACATAATAAAGATCAGCGGTGTCCCATCCCTTCACGGAGGCATCAGCTACTCTATAATTCCCGACCAGATCGAAGCGGGCACGTTTATGGTTGCTGCGGCTGTCACGGGCGGGGATGTTACCGTAAAAAACCTCATTCCGAGGCACCAGGAATCGCTCACTGCCAAACTCGAAGAGATGAATGTCGGAGTCGAAGAAGGCGAAGACTGGATAAGGATCTTCAAAAAAGGCGA
>JAGADO010000043.1 GCA_017613535.1 Clostridia bacterium
ACCCTGCTCGGTTCGCCGCGCAAACTGATTTGCCAGTGCTGCGGTATGCCCCTCGAAGACGCGATCATCGGCCGGAACGGGGACGGGTCGCTCAACGAAGAGTATTGCCAATGGTGCTATGCCGACGGCACGTATACGTACAGCAATATGGACGACCTGATCGACGTCTGCATACCGCATATGGCCCGCGAAGGCTTTACCGAAGCGCAGGCGCGGGATTATATGAAGAAATTGCTGCCCGGCCTGGATTACTGGAAAAGGCATGCCGAACTCGGCGACGGCGGCAAATTCGAGGCGCTCAAGCAGCAGCTGATCAAGGAGATCAACGACCTGCACGTCCCGGGCATGCCCGAGGTCGATAGGCTGAACGCGCTGGTCGGTGCTTACGTCAATCTCGCTTATCCGCTCCCGGGCGGTGCCGCCGTAAAGTTCCTGGATGACGGAACGACGTATCTCGGAAACCAGCTTGAGCCGGAAGCGGGCGGCGACCGCTGCTTCGGCGTGCTGGCGAACGTGGACTTTATTCTGATCTGCACTTACCGGGAAGGCGGCGCGGATCCTGAACTGCTGCTGTACAAAAAGCGCTGACCGCAAGCGCAAGAGTGAATATTAACCAGATAGTATCCGGGGCAGGTGCCACACGCGCTGGCACCTGTCTTTTTGTTTGCGCAAAAAAATATAAAAAATCAGGCTTGAACCCCTTGACACGCGAAGTACTTCGTGATATGATGTATCACACGAAAGGAGGTATGTCATGGACATACAGTTGAAAAGGGGATTGCTGGATGTTTGCGTGCTTGCCGCCATTCGCAACGAAGACTCGTACGGATACAAGATCATAAAAGACCTGAAACCGTACGTCGAATTGTCCGAATCGACGCTGTATACCATCCTGAAACGGCTGGAGACGGCGAAGATGCTGACGGTACGTTCGGCCGAACACGACGGCAGACTGCGGAAATACTATCATATCACCGCGGCCGGCGTGCGGCGCATCGAAGACTTCAAAACGGAGTGGCGGGAAGTCATCCTCATCTACCAATTTGTTATCAAGGAGGAACAACATGAATAAACTGGACTTTTTGAATGCGCTGCAGGACGCGCTGTCCGGACTGCCGCAGGAAGATATCAACGAGCGCCTGATGTTTTACAGCGAAATGATCGACGACCGCATGGAAGAAGGCCTGAGCGAAGAAGAGGCCGTGGCCGGTGTCGGTTCGATCGACGACATCGTGTCGCAGACCGTCGCGGACGTGCCGATCACGAAACTGGTGAAAGAGCGCGTAAAACCGTCGCGTTCTTTGCGGGGCGGGGAGATCGCACTGCTCATACTGGGTTTTCCGCTCTGGTTTCCGCTGCTGATCGCCGGAGTGGCCGTAATATTCTCACTGGTGATCTCGCTGTACGCGGTGCTTTGGTCGCTGATCATTTCGCTGTGGGCAGTCGAAGTGTCGCTCTGGGCGTGCGCGCTGGCCGGGATCGCCGTCGCCGTGATGTTTTTCATTAAGGGCAATGTACTTCCTGCACTTGCGATGCTGGGCATCGGCCTGTTCAGCGCCGGCCTTTCGATCTTACTGTTCTTCGGCTGCGTGGCGGCAACGAAAGGCGCGGCGGTCCTCACGAAGAAAATCGCGCTGGGGATCAAGAAAATGTTTGTCAGAAAGGAGCGGACAAAATGAAAAAAGTATTTATCGTATTGGCAATCCTGCTGGTCGCAGCCGGAATGATCGTGTTTCTGAGCGCGTATATTGCCGCCGGATTTGATTTTACCAAACTGAGCAACGTCAAATATGAGACGAACACCTACGCTCCCGAGGGGGAGTTCCGCAATATCGAGATCCGCACGGACGTGAGCGACCTCGTGTTCAAGCCGGCGACCGACGGCAAGCTCAGCGTTGTCTGCGTAGAGCGTGAGAAGGTCAGACATAACGTGAGCGTTGAAAACGGCACGCTGAAGATCGTCTCGGAGGATAAACGCGCCTGGACCGATTTTATTACGCTTTTCACGAAAAATCTGAGCGTCACCGTGTATCTGCCTGAGGCGGAGTACGAGACGCTGAAGATCAAAAACTCCACCGGGGACGTTGAACTGGCGGGGTATACGTTCGGCAGTATCGATATTGACAACAGCACGGGCGACATTACGCTCGGGAACGTCAGCGCGGGCAATATTTCGTTGTCCGTATCGACCGGCGAGATCAGCGTCACCTCCACGACCTGCGACGGCGAATTTACGCTTAAGACGAGCACCGGTGACGTGGAACTGAAGGACGTGACCTGCAAGCGATTTGTCTCTTCCGGCAGCACCGGCGACTTTGAACTGACTGACCTCATCGCGTCGGAGAGCCTTTCGATCGACGTGAGCACCGGAGACGTGTTTTTCAAAAGCTGCGATGCGCCGCAGATCAAGGTGAAGACGTCCACGGGTGATATAAAAGGGACGCTCCGCACCGGCAAAACGTTCAGTACGAAGACCTCGACTGGTTCGGTCAAAGTGCCGAAGGACGGAATGGACGGCACTTGCGAGCTCAAGACGTCAACGGGCGACATTTCGATTTCTATCGGGTGAGTTGATGCGGGTTTCCGGACGGCGCCTCTCGTTCGCGGGCGCCGTCTCCTGTTTGCGAGCGCCGTCTCGCGCTGTTCGTGCGGAGCCGGTTTAAACAAAACCGGCGAAACGCACACTAATTTGTTTATCCGGGCGCCGTCTCGCGTTTTGGAAAGGAGGAGGCGCCGCCGGATATGGCCGGATCCCGCCCGCATTTATCTCATTTTTCTTGTGCGGGCTCCTTCTCCCGCCTTAGGCGGATCTCCCAAACCGAACAGATCGGATAATTTCACCGGTTTCGTCGATCCTTATACCATCCGGCCTCCGACCCCGAACCCGAAAATGAGCGAGAAATAAACAAAATCAGTAATTGTCCTTTCATTTTTGTTTACGCCGAAGCCGCAGGGGCGGTTAAAATGAGCGAGAAGGCGTCTCTGATCGACTAAAATCACACATCCGCCGGGGCCGTCGACGAAACAGAAGGCGCCCGGACGCCTGAAACGGGCGAGAACCCGGGCGGCGCTGCTAAAACGGCGCCGGTATACGCTTTGACCTCGGTTTCGCCGGTCGAACGATCTGCTTCAGCGGGCAACAATACGGCTGCTGACGCTTGTCAATGCGCAAGAGTGGGACAATAAATTCGAACTTGCGTTTGCTTTGTCCTATCTCCGCCGTTTCGAAAGGTCGCAGAAGGCGCCCGCAAACGCGAGAAGCCGCCCTGAGTAGGACAGGATCTCTTAAATGCTATTATTTTTTGCCCCATCACGAAACTGCAGACGGAGCCAAAGCAAAAGCCCGTTTCACCGCTGCCGGACCGGGGAGACACACGCAGCCTCGTCTCCGGCAGCATAGCATAAATACAGTCTCGCTCACGGAAACAGGGAAAGATCCCGGGAAAGAGCCCGGTCAAGTTTGCCGTTTACATCGGCACAAATTTGTGTTACACTTAAAAACGTGGTCCGGCTTCCGCCTTGGTTTTTGTCCGAATCACGTTTAAGAAGGTAGTGGGCAACCGCGACGGCGGCGGGATTGCCCGGCAGAACGGAACAGATCGCCCATATTGAACACTTGCTATCCCGGAGCAGACAATGAAGGAAGAATTCTTTGTAAATGAAGAAAACCAGCGGATACAGGAGTTCCATGCGTATTCCGAGTTCAATGCCGAGAGCCGCATCGGCGAGACTGAACAGTACGCGACCGAAGGCGAGTATCTGCAGCCGGAGTTTCAGGAGTATGACAACGGCGCTTCGGCTAACAGGCTTTCACGCCACAGTTCGGTGCTTCGCAAAAACCGCAACCGGCTCGGCCGGCTGCTCGCGATGCTGGCCGCTGTTGCCGGTCCCGTCATCGTAGCGTTGCTTTATTTTGCCAACACGATCCTGGTCGACGTGCGCGGATATCATTCCGAGCCCGACTCGCTTAAGGTCGTTCTGAGCCTTTATTCCTCATTCGAAAATACAAAGTTCGACGCGGTGTTGTCCGACAGCGAGGGCAACGTAGTCGAGACTGTGGAGAATATTGACCGCAACCGCCCGGAACTGCGTTTCAGCGAACTTACTCCGGGTGAGATCTATTATCTGGAAGTATTTGCCGACGGCGAGTCAAAGCTGAAACTGAATTATCTGCTGCCGGATGCGGAGAAAGAAATGCCCGAAACGCCGACGCCGAGTCCCGCGGACGATACGCCGGGCCCCGGAACGTTTATTCCGGTAACAAGCGCGCCGACTTCGGCCCCGACGACCGGGCCGATAACGGCACCGACTGCGGAACCTACCGCAGGTCCTACTGCAGAGCCCACGACTGAACCAACGACTGAGCCCGCAACGCCCACGGCTACGCC
>JAGADO010000044.1 GCA_017613535.1 Clostridia bacterium
GAAAGGTCTGCCATTTTTTTGTATGCACCTTCAGGGACTCGAACCCGAGAGGGTTTCGCCGCAGAAAACGGTCCGGTGGAGCGTTTTCAGGCGAAATCGCGAAGAGCTATGCTCGAGCAGCAAGCACGCAAGCCGATAATTATGAAAAAAGCAGACGCAGCGTGCGGCGAGTCCCTGAAGGTGCGTATAACGAAAGGGGGACTCGAACCGGACGTAGCGAAACAGCATAATTTGCGAGGGCGAGTCCCTGAAGGTCACAGCGTCTCCCCGTAAACCCCCAGCGTCAGCTGCGCTCTTCTAACATAACAGTCATCCACGGGATCATCCGAAGAGGTGAGGACCGCCTCAAACTCACCCTCAGGCGCTGCGAGATCCGACTCGAACCCAATCGCGCACCTGTTTCCGTACCTGTCCAGAACAAAAGCATGCAGGCCATCAAACTCAATAAAATCAGTTGACCGCATCAGACACTTGAAAACAGCAGACGTCCCGCCAATAGTGACCTTCGGCTCCTTTATCTCAACAAACCTGTGAACACGCGAAGTAATTGACGACAAAACCACGCCCTCAGTATCCCCCTCGGACTCGATGGAGATCTCCGTCACGCGATCGTTGTTAAACGGCGCCCGAAAGATCGCATACTTGTCCTCACCCTTCTCAAAAAAGTGGTCGGTCCGCTCGCCGTTGTCGCTCTCGATAAGCAAAAACTCGCGCTCACCCGAGAAGTCTGTATCAACAATATATTCCGCAAATCCTTTTTCGCCTGCAGTCGCGCACCGCAGCTTGATAGCGATTTTGGAGCCCTTGACCCCGTTTCCGCGCACTTTAACATACTTGGCCAGGCAGCTTGAAATATCAAGTTCGTTATCAAACCGCTTGTTTGCAGGGAACAAGAGCGGCGCGTTTTTACCGGCCCCGATAAGCGTCCCCACATCATCTGGTTCGGCGGACAATAACGCTTCGATCCGTACGAACGGGTGCTGTCGGCGGAACGGATTTCTGAACGACGCAGCGTTCCGGCTGTTGTCGGCAATATCGTATATTTTTGCTTTCTGGTAAAATGCCTCCTGAAACGCAGGGTAAGCGCGGCAGCCATTGTCCGAAACCGACTTTTCTTCAGGCACGAGGCGCATTTCATACGCTGAAGCACGCATCTTTGCACGAACTTCCGCCGGAACATTGCCGGATTTCCTTATATCATCGTATTTTTCATACAAAAACACATTCCGCTTAAGCGCGGGATACTTTTCAAGCGCCTCGGGCGTAAGACCGTTGAACACATTCGGAAAATCGAACGCGACGGCGAGCGAGCCCATGTGGTCAATATCGTCAGTGTGCTGGTATTTCACGTGTTCGTTGCCCGGGTAGCGGTCGTCAAGCGGGTAAAAATCGTACCAGCCCAGGATCGGCACGCCAAATCTGTCGATAAAAGCCTTGTTTTCATTTGCATGAAGTGCGTTGTAACGCTTGTAGGACCTCGCCGGCGTATCCCATGCCCCGGTGCGGCCTCTCGCGGCCCACATCGACGGGGGATAAGTCGAGGCTTCGAGCACGGGGTCGCGGTCGCAATTTTTAAGGATCTCGTGAACGAACGACGCGATATACAAACTGCTTTCTTTCCGCGGGTCGCAATGACTCGTGATGCCGTCGATCGCATCGAGGTAGATCATGCGGAATCCGCCTTCGTTGAACGTCTTCGCGGTGCGGCGCGCGATATCGTAAAACAGCTCCGAGCCCGGGACCGGCGTTAACCCGAAATAGCGCCCTTCGAGATGCTTTATGATCGCTCCTTTTTTATGAGATGCAGGCTTAGTCCCGCCGCAGCCGCGCGCGGAAATCGTCAGCCCGTGCTCATTTTTTGCGCTGAACCGGACAAGTTCGTCATCGATCAGGAGGTAGGGGGTGTTGACAACGCAGAATCCGAAGTCGACGGAAACGCCGGCCGTGTCTTCTTCCACTGGCAGGAAGGTCTCCGCTTCGTCAATGCTTTTTCCAAGCGTCAATGTTTCCATGACTTTCAGCTGTTCGCGGCATGCCTTGTCCGAAAGCAGCGGGTCACAATTATAGTCGATATAGTGCGAATATGTGTGCAGTCCCGCCGAGAGGCCGTTGTTTTCGAGCGTCTCCGTCACGTTCTTCCTGAAATCGGCAGCGTTTTCGTAGCGCATAAATGCAAAATCGCCCTGCCTGAAAGTGCCGGGACCTTTGTGGAAATCGATCTGATCGACGCCGATCGAGCGGAAAAAGGGCAGGTTTCTGCGCACAAAATCCATTGACGACTCGAACTGGATCGTATAATTACCGAAATTGACCGCTGAATCGCGCCCCCATACGCCTCCCGTTGACGAAACGATGCCTTTTTCGCGGTCAACGTCCCTGTATATTTCTTCCAGTATGCTTTTTCGTGCTTCAAACGGCGTTACGACGGCGGCATATTTCGCCCCGACGGCTCCGGTTGAACCGGCTGTTCTGATCTCCCTGAGCTGGGGCATGATTCTTCCGCACGTCCTGTGATTTATAAAATCGGGAAAATCGACAGGATCGACTCCGACCGTCATTGACGCCCCGAAAACACCGACACCCAGTTCATCCGCTTTTTTATCTACCGATAGGCAGCCGAAAAAGAGTTCGTCGATCTGCGGCGCGTCCCACGTCAATACTTCGAATGCGAAGTAGCGGTCGTGACATTCGACGCGGAAAGTGAACTTGCCCCCGTCCGTCAGAGCGGTGATAACGTCCCCGCCCTGGCTGAGTTTGCTTACCTTCACTGCTACTCCGTCTTTTCCGCGCGCGGTAATGAACGGATTTCCGCCGGGAATAGCAATATTTTCGCCGCTTTTTTTATCGATTATATAGGCCACGCGCCCGCCGGCAGACGAGATGCCTATTTTCGCGAGCGTATTTTCAAAAAATATCAGATCCGCATCTGTTTTGATCATATTAAATCACACGCCTTTGGCCGCAAAACACGCACGGTCAGGTCTTGTATTGCCCCTCGCACTCGTCCGCCGGGATCGGTCTCAGCGAACCGCCTTTTACCAGAAATGTATCGAACGAGAACGGAGCGACGTCGACTTTTTCCGAAAAATCTGTAAATCTGAGTGTTACCGACCGCTTTTTGTCCGTCGGGTTGAACAGGCGCACAACGTCCCCTTCGCCGTATGAGTATTGCTTGTACGCGGACAGGACAATGCATTCGTCGCCTTCCATCAACAGCCCCGGTTTTGGCCGCTCGCCCTGACCAGACGGGAAGAACGACATCGCAAACGGCTGCTCGCAATACGCCTGCGTGAGGCGCTCAGCCTTGTCCATGAGGTTTTCGCCGGCAATAAGTCTGAACGAGAAAATGCTGGTGCCGATGTCGATGTGCGGCATGAAGCGGTCGGAGGGCAATATCTTTCTGTCTCCGAGCGGGTGTGCGGTGTATGCTGCGGTGCGTACGAGCGATACTCTGAATTCGTCCTGCTCAATGTTCGCGCCGTACGTCTGCCTGCCGATGAACAGGAGCTCACCGTTTTTGTGCCTGATGTGCTTGTAGCGCTGTGAAACGGTTTCATCTCCGTCCTGCCGCAGGATCTCTCTTCCGTAGGGGGTCTGGCCCGTGACGCGCTCGAGTCCGTTTGCGGGTATGACGAGCTTGATCATTTTCTGCTTTTCGTACATCTGAAGCCTGACGGAGACGTCGATCGCGCTGCCTTCCCTCGGCAGGCTATAGCGGACAAGCGCCTTGGAGTCGCCGTAGCAGAAGAGTGCTTCGACAACGACGCGTACGTTTCCGTTTTCAATCACGCGGACCGGTGCGAGCGGCGGCATCACGGCGCAGAATGCTGCTGTTTCCTCTGGCGTCGCGAGGCGGAAAGCGCCGATCGTGTTCCTGTACGAATGCGTTGTCATGCCCCACGGGTCGCAGTTGTCGTCAATAACATCAAGCCTGAAAGCGCCGCCGGATAATTGTTCGCGTCCGTTGACCTTTATAGACTCGATCAGCCCGCTTTCTCTGGAAATTTCGACGTGAAGCGCGCCGTTGTCGAACTCGAATCTGCCTCCGGTTTCGGGAAGGGTTGCGACCGGCTCTTTTTTCGCGTCCTCGAATTTACATACGAACATCGTGACGGACGACGGTGCTGCTTCTGCTTTAAACGCAATGCGTTTGCGCCAGTCGATCGGGATGTTTGACAATTCTTTTTCGGCCTGACAGGGGATTTCTTTGCCGTCGAGCGTGTAAAGGTGCGGTTTTTTTACGATTTCCGACCAGCCCTGGTCCCAGAGCATGAATTCGCATTCGAAAATGCCTTCGACGGGGTATGGGTTCGGGTTGAATACGACGACGGGTATTTCGTCCGGGCCGGCTTTTCTGAGGCCGGAACACATGGCGAAAAGGGCACGGGCACGGAGTTTGGTGAGTGTGTCGGTAGCGCCGCCGAGCTGACGGAGCCCCATCTCTTCGACCGGTTCGACGGAAGAGCCGGGGAGATAGTCGTGGAACGTCGCGAAAAGCATTGTCCGCTCAGCTTCGGCCAGCTTTCCGGACGGGTAATCGACGCCCGCCTGCCGTGCGAGCATACACATTTTTTCGGTCTGGTAATATGCGTCTTCGAGTGCTCTGTACGCGCTTTTGAGTCTTGCCTGACTGGTGTAGCAGCCCACGGCCCACGGATTCATGCCAGACTCCCAGACAGTGAGCTTTTCTCTGTCAATTTTCTCAAAATATTCGTACGGGGAGGCGTGTTTTACCGTGTCTCCGTTTTTGCGCGCGTCGTCAATCAATTTTTCCAGTGCATCGAGGTCCTGCTGCGATGCTCCTCCGCCGTGGTCGCCAACGCCCCAGAGGCATATTCCGCTTCCTCCGTCGGGCAATCCCGCCAGCATGTCCGCAGCTTTCATATGTGCGGTGCCAAGGCCCGTTCCGTAGCCCGACCGCTGTTTTTCGCCGATTATCTCCGACCCGTCGTAACCGATCCACCTGTAACGGTCGGGCAGTTCCGGGACGTCTCCGGGGCGGCAATGTATGTAGTATTTGTATCCGCATTTGGCCAGGATCTGGACAAGACCGCGGCTGTGGCCGAATGAATCGAAGTTATTGGCAACGGTCGGTTTAACTCCGAATTTTTCGGTAAAGTATTTTCTTCCGTAAACGGCCTGCCTGACAAACGTCTCTCCGGCGGGCATGTTGCAGTCCGGCTGGATATACCAGCCCCCGATGATGACCCATCGTCCCTCGTCAACGAGTTTTCTGATCCGTTCGAAGAGCGCGGGCTCATATTCTTCGACCCATTCGTAAAGCGCCGCTTCGTTGTGGCAGAAAATGTAGCCGTCAAACTGTTCGCAGAACCCGGCGGCAACGCGGAATGTTGACACCGCCGCGGCGGCCCCTTCTTCCCACTCCCACTGCCAGACGGGGTCAAGATGCGCGTTGGAAATCAGATAAAGTGTCTTGTCCATAATTAGATTCCTTTTCACTTTGTTTTGTCATTTGATCGCCCTGGAACCTGCGAGTGCGAGTGCGGCCAGGATGAAGGAAATAATTGCCGAAACGATAAAGAAAAGTGTGTAGCTGCCATTGTCAGCAAGCGCGCCGAAGAGCGGCGGCCCGATCGCCGCACCGATGCAGCCGAAAATGTTGAGGACTGTTGCCGCCGACGTCGGATTCATTATACGCTTAGCGTTGATCGGCACCTGCCAGCCGAAAACGTGCGCTATACCGCGAAGGACAAAAAGCAGTACGATCACAAGCGCGAGCGTGATGATAAGCGCGATGCGGTACACCCCGGTCAATACAAGGCAAAGTGCGGCGGAGAACGCTGTGAGCACGAGCATAACGCGCCAGAACGGGAAGCGCCTGCACAGTTCAAGGCAGACCGCGGCACCTGCGGCACCGGTAAGCGGCACGAACAGCGTTATGAACACGGAAAGCGCCGGAGTCAGTCCGAACTGCTCGGACAAAAGATTCGGCACCCAGTTCGACACGGCGTAGTATAAAATATTGACGAAAAATGCGACCGCTCCCGTTATCAGCAGATACCTGAAAACCGCTTTTTTATCGATCGCGGCCTGCGGCTCGTCCTCTGCCTTTTCCCGCTGCTGACGCGGGCAGATCCTGATCATGCGGCATACGAACAGCACCGTGACCATGTACACGGCGGGGAAGAAGAAAAAGCCCAGACGCCAGTCCGCGACATGGATAAACAGCGCGGAGAGTGCATAATCGAGCACGTACGACAACGCGAACGCGAGGCCCATATATTTGTTTGCCGCCGGGATAAGTTCATCCGGCAGATATTCGCTGATGATCAGCATGCAGACCGGGAATACGCCGGACAACAGCGCGCCTGTCACGGCGAACAGTATCCACACCTGCCAAATTTCGGTGCAGAACGGGACAAGTACGAACAAAGCGACGCTTACAGGCGAGCAGATGAGCAGATATTTTCTGGCGTTCAGCTTCCCGGCAATTTTTACGAACACCAGCTGTACGATCGCGTAGGCAACGAACGAGAACGACGTGGCGGCGCTGGCGGCGCTCTTCGACACGTCAAAATGAC
>JAGADO010000045.1 GCA_017613535.1 Clostridia bacterium
CTGGACAGAGCCGTCTTCTGCATTGACCGTTCTGTTAACAGCGTCAAGCTTGCTGGAAGCAGCGCCGTCGCCCTGACCGAAGTTAAGGACATCGTTTACGAAGAAGGAGTCGAACGAAGCGCCGTGTACGACCGGACCTGCGGGCTCATCGGTGGTCTCACCGCCGGCAGGCTCTGCAATGACAAGTTTTACAGCGGTCTTGGGATAGAAAGCGGTGGTCTCGCTTCCGTTAACGAAAACAACGGGATCGCCGGCGGCTGTGCCATAAGACCAGAAACCAATGGCCATATCTCCGGTAGAGGAGAACTCAATAAGATATGTACCGGCAGGAAGAGCGTTTTCAAAAGCAAAAACAGCATCTGCGTTGTCAGCGTGGTCGGTGATCTCTGCGGTTGCAAGCACAGCGCCGTCAACTGACGAATCATAGTCGCCGTCCCATGCATATACTTCGGCCTGAGCGTCGCTGCCGCCATCATTCTTGCCCCAGGTCGGGCTGTTCTGACCGATGATCTCGGCAAGGGTATATCCCTCGGGAACAGTGACAACGATAGCTATAGCGCCGCCCTGAAGGTTCTGGGGACCTCCGTCTCCGGAGCCCTTGTATACATCGACAACTTTCTCTTCGATCACGAGGCCGAGGGATACGAAGCCGCTTCCGCTGTCAGTGGTCCAGAGACCGAACATAGCGTGGCCGCGCTCGTTATCGATGTAGTCGTCGGGAAGAGGGTCGTTTCCGTATGCGAAGAAAGCATAATTTCCGTCAGGCACGGAGAATTTAAACGTGTATTCTCCTGCGGGGAGGGTCTTTCCTAAATCAACTTCAACACTCGGCACGTCGCCGCTGCCGTTTTCCTCGTTATAGAGTTCAAAGTTAACGGTTGATACGGTGTTTCCGTCGGAAATGACTTCCAGAGTCACAACAGCGTGAGCCGATGCCCAGATCTTTGCGAAAAGAACTTTGCTGAAGCTGACGTCTGTTTTGAAGCGGATCGTTCCGGTTTGAGGGCAGTCATGTCCGATTCTGAATGTCTGGTTCCAGGGATCGTCGGGGAAATCGCCCGTGTGATTCCACACATAATGACCATCGTCTGCCGATGCGCCTATCGTAACAAGTGCGAAAAGCATTGCAACGGTGATTATCATAGCAATAATCTTTTTCATGTTTTTTCCTCCTTAAATTTTTGCCGCCCGGCCCGTGACCGGGCTATGCGTCCAATTACCGCAAGTATAGCATACGTTTCAAGGAGGCGTCAACTTTTTTTTGATTTTTTCGACGGATTTTGTGACAATTAGGCCCGATATTGCATTTATTTCTGATTATGAGGCCCTTTTAAATCTGTTACGGACGAAAACGGTGATTTTCAAAAATCTGCTTTTTTTCAGACTATCTCCACTCCGCTTGCTCTGCATGCCGCGGCAAGATCTTCCGGAGGCTCGCACTCGCAGACGAGGTAGTTGATCTGGCCGAGCTCGGCGAGAGTGAACAGGAGACTCTTATTAAACTTTGAAGAATCGAGCAACATGATGCGCGTACGGGCGCGGGCGATAACGGTGTGCTTCAGCTCTGCCTCGTAAATATTCGAAACGGTGAAACCGGCGTCGGCGGAACAGCCCGAAGCAGACATAAACGCCAGCTCGATATTAAGATTATCGACGAAATTGACGGAAATAGGGCCAGAAACAGAAAGGGTATTGCGGTTAACGGTGCCGCCGGGCATCATCACCGTAACATTGTGGCGCGAAACGAGCTCCTGAGCGACATTGACGCCGTTCGTGATGATCGTCATCGTCTCGTCAGGGACAATACGCGCAAGAGCCATGACTGTTGACCCCGCATCGAAATAGATCGAGCGGCCCTTCTCGACAAAACCGAGCGCTTTGCGGGCAATGACATCTTTGGCGTCGCGGTTTGTTGCCGCGCGCAGCATATACTCATTCTCTTCACCGTTCTGACCGGGAAGCAGGCGCGAATCGCCCAGCCTGCGGATGCTGACGGCACCGCCGCGGGTCCGTATGATGTGGCCGTCCTGCTCGAGCTGGATAAGATCGCGGCGCACGGTCATCTCCGACACACCCGAAAAAAGCCCGCAAAGCTCGGCAAGAGAAACCTCGCCGCGGTTATCGATAACAGATAATATTTCACTGCGTCTTTCGTCTGACATATTGACCCTCGTCTGATTTGCCGACCCTCGTCTGACTTACTGACCTGCCTGAACGAACCTGGCACCGGCACCGGCCATATAAAGCCGACTCCGGTGCCCGATCGATCAGTTACATCTCAAACTATTGTCACGGTTGACCCTGAACATCAAACGCCCTTCTTAGCGATGCGCATCAGTTCGTTCGTGGTGTAGTTTACGTTAGGAGTGGTGGTGTGGCCCTTGAGCGGGATGATCTTCTGATCGATGGCGTCAAGGATCCAGGATGTCTGCGGGAAGAAGTCTGCGTCAAACTCGTATGCGGGAGTGATCCAGTTCTTAGCACCGACAATTACCGGAGGTGCATCGAGGTAATCGAATGCCATCTCGGTGATGTTGGCCGCGAGATCGTTGAGGAAGGAACCTCTTGTGCAGGCGTCGGAAGCGAGCACGATCTTACCCGTCTTCTTAACGGACTCGATGACTTTCTCGTAGTTGAACGGAACGAGAGAACGTGCGTCGATAACTTCCGCGGAAATACCGTATTTTTCCTGCAGGATCTTGGCCGCTTCGAGCGCTTTGTAAAGCGTAACGCCGATCGTGAGGATCGTGAGGTCGGAACCCTTGCGCTTCACGTCGGGCTCGCCGATCGGGATCTCGTAATTCTCGACAGGCACGCCGCCCTCGTGGAACTCTTCGCCCTTATCGTAAATACGCTGAGACTCGAAGAAGATAACGGGATCGGTGCCGTTGAGAGCCGCATTCATAAGGCCCTTCGCGTCGTAAGGAGTAACAGGGAAGCAGACCTTCAGGCCGGGGATGTGGCCGCAGAGAGATGTCCAGTCCTGAGAGTGCTGCGCGCCGTACTTGGAACCGACGGAAACACGCAGCACCATAGGCATCTTGAGCACGCCTGCGCTCATTGCCTGCCATTTAGCCATCTGGTTGAAGATCTCGTCGCCTGCGCAGCCGAGGAAGTCGCAGTACATAAGCTCGACAAGAGCGCGGCCGCCGGACATAGCGTAACCTACAGCGGTGCCGACGATAGCAGCTTCGGAGATC
>JAGADO010000046.1 GCA_017613535.1 Clostridia bacterium
TTTAAAATATAATTGCTTAATTTATGAAGCGTAGCTTTTTGAAGCTCAGTTTACGGAAAGGAGAAAAGCAATGAAAAAAACTTATGACGAAGCAGAAATAGAAATCATTGCAATGTATTGCGTTGATATTTTAACAGAAAGCGATCCGGGTGAGGAAGTCGATGTTAATCCCGTTAGACCTGTTGATTTCTAATTAACATTGTATTGATGATCATACAAGCCGGGTCCAGTATCCGGCTTTTCTTTTTTTATGATTCACTCATATTCGATTGCGACAAGCGGAGGTTGACCTTATGAATACGATTTATCTGGCGGGCGGATGCTTCTGGGGAATGCAAAAATTTATTGACGGCATCGACGGTGTGACGAAGACCGAGGTAGGGTACGCGAACGGACCGGATATTGCCCCAACGTATAAAGAAGTTTGCCGCTCGAGCGGTCATGCCGAGACGGTGAAGATCGAATACGACGAAACGCGCGTGACACTCGGAAAGATATTGGAGTATTTTTTTATGGTCATCGATCCGCTCTCTGTAAATAAGCAGGGTGAGGATGAGGGCGTGCAGTATCGCACTGGCATCTACTATACAGACGAAACGCAGTTCCGGGAGATCAGAAGCGTGTACGACGCGGAAGAGAAAAAAGCCGGAGCAAAACTGGCAGTCGAACTTGGCCCGATCGTAAACTTCTTTCCGGCGGAAGAATACCATCAGAAATATTTGGACAAGAACCCGGGAGGGTATTGTCACATACCCAAATCGATGTTCAACATCAGCCGCAAGGCATAGGATCGATCAGAAAGAGAGGCGCGACAATGATCTATTTTCACTCCGATTACGGACAGGGAGCACACCCGAAAGTGCTTGACGCCATCTGCAGTACAAACCTCGAATATACCGACGGCTACGGGCTCGATCCGCATTGCGAGCGCGCGGCGTCGATCATAAAAGATCTTATTGGAATAAGCGATTGTGAAGTGCATTTCTTCATCGGAGGAACGCCTTGTAACGTGACGCTTATCTCAGCAGCGCTCAGGCCGTACGAGGCGGTGATCGCAGCGCGCACTGGACACGCATATGTGCACGAAACGGGCGGAGTTGAAGCGACAGGTCACAGAGTCGTAACGGAAGACGGAGTCAACGGTAAATTAACTCCGGAACTTATTGCTAAAGCTTACACCGAATACCAGGATGAGCACACCGTCATACCGCGCCTTGTTTATTTGTCACAATCATCCGAGATAGGAACGATATACAGCAAAACTGAACTGACTGCGATCAGACAGAAATGCGACGAACTCGGACTTCTTCTGTACGTTGACGGAGCACGCCTCGGCGCCGCGCTAACATGTAAAGCAAACGACCTGAACATCAGAGAACTTGCCGCGCTGTGCGACGCGTTTTATATCGGCGGGACAAAGAACGGAGCGCTTTTCGGCGAGGCGCTTGTCGTAAAAAATCCGTCTGTCAACGACCATTTCCGCTGGATGATGAAGCGTCAGGCGGGCATTCTCGCAAAGGGCAGGCTGCTCGGAGTTCAGTTCGAAGCGCTGCTCGAAGGCGGCGAAAACAGCCTTTATTATGAGATCGCTTCGCACGCAAACAAGCTCGCGGAAAAACTGCGCTCAGGCCTTTCGGCGCTTGGCGTTGAATTCCTCGGAAATTCACCCACGAACCAGGTCTTCCCGATATTCCCCGAAAGTGTTGCCGCAAAGCTTCACGAAGACTTTTTCTTCTATGACTGGGCTGCGGCCGAGAACGGTATGCAGCCGGTAAGACTCGTAACGTCGTGGGGCACGAAAGAAGAGGAAGTAGACGCGTTTCTGGCCGCGTCGAAGACATTTCTTTCGTAAATATAGTCCGGAGCAACAATGAACGTAAAAGAGCATAAAGTCGCACTGCGGCGGTCAATACTCGAAAAAGCGCGCGGGTTTACCGCGGAATATATAACCGCGTCCGACAGGCAGATCACGGACAATATATTGTCCATGCCTCTGTTCGCCGATGCGCGGTCAATATTCGTTTACGTCAGCCGCGGTCCGGAGCCCGATACACTTGCAGTGATCGACGCGGCGATCGGCGCAGGTAAACGGGTATACGTGCCTTACATAACCGGGCAGGGGAGAATGCTCCCGAAGCTTGTCGAATCGCGCTCGCAGCTAAAGCCCGGAGCGTACGGGATATTGACCGCGCTTGAAGACGCGCAAACGGCAGAAATATCAGAAATCGACCTTGCCCTTATACCGTGCGTAAGCGCCTCTCTGAGCGGCTTTCGCCTCGGATACGGCGGTGGATACTACGACCGCTTTTTCGCGCCTTTAAAGGGCAGGAAACGCCGTTTTTTGGCAAACGGAAACGGAGACAATACCAGAAACTGTACCTGTCTGATCGTCTGCCGCTCCGAACTCATGAGCGAAACGCTCCCGACCGAGCCGCACGACGTGAGATTCGACGGAATCGTCAACGAAAAAGGTGTTTTTTTCGTATAATTTATTGACACGAACTCCGCGCCTGGTGTATACTATATTGGCTTTGAGCGCAATGAGTTCAGCTAAAATGTCATTGGAGGTAGTTTTATGAAGAGTTCGGACATACGCAATATTGTATTTCTGGGACACAGCGGCGTCGGTAAGACCACAGTAGGAGAGTCTATGCTTTATATATCCAAGGCGACTGACAGGCTGGGGCAGATCGCAGACGGAAATACAGTACTGGATTACGATCCGGAAGAAATCAAGCGCCATGTTTCGGTACAGACGGCAGTAGCCCCTCTGACCTGGCAGGGTAAGAAGATAAATATCATTGACACGCCCGGATATTTCGATTTCGTGGCAGAGCAGCTGGAAGGCGTTGCCGCAGCTGATTCGGCAGTTATCGTTGTCGCCGGCGACTCGGTTTCCGTAGGTTCCGAGAAGGCGTGGGATATCGTAACGAAGGCTAAAATGCCCCGTATGTTCTTCGTTAACAGACTGAACGAAGAGAATGCAAACTTTGAAAAACTTTACGCATCGATGCGCGAAACGTTCGGCACTTCCTGCGTAACGCTTCAGCTCCCGGTATTCGAGAACCGCGCGATGGTCGGTATGGTAGATACCGTTAAGCTCGTCGGATATAAGATCGGTAAAGACGGTACGTTCGTTGAAGATGCGATTCCCGCATCCGTTAAAGACGAAGTCGAGTCGATCCATAACGACCTTAAAGAGGCTGTCGCAGAGTCCGACGAAGAGCTCATGATGAAGTACTTCGAAGGCGAAGAGTTCACTGACGAAGAAATGGTTAAGGGCCTTAAGAAGGCTATCGTTGAAGGTACCTGCGCTCCCGTGCTTGTCGGTGCCGCAAACGAGAACACGGGCGTTAAGAAGCTGCTTGACTTCATTGTCGAGTACATGCCCGATCCTACCGAAGTTCCCGCAGTTGTCGGAACAGATAAGGCCGGAAATCCCGTCGAGATCAAAGTTGACGCCGCAGGCGCACCGCTCGCTTTCGTGTTCAAGACGATCGTTGACCCGTTCGTTGGCAGACTGTCCATCTTCAAAGTTCTGTCCGGAACCATTAAAGCAGATAACCAGATCTTTAACGTAAATAAAGAGACTGACGAGCGCTTCACCCAGGTCTTCACGATGAAGGGTAAGAAGCAGCAGCAGGTCACCGAGATCATCGCAGGCGACATCGGCGCAGTTTCCAAACTGGCTGTCACACAGACGAACGACACTCTCGGTACTAAAGCAAATCAGATCGAAGTTCCCGCCATCCAGTTCCCGGAGGCTCAGATCGTTCAGGCTATCACTCCCAAGACGCGCGGCGACGAAGACAAACTGAACTCCAGCCTTGCGAGACTTGCCGAAGAAGATCTTACGTTCCATTTCGGACAGAGCGCGGATACCGGTGAAGCTACCGTTTCCGGCATGGGCGAGATGCACATCGATATCATAATGAGCAAACTTAAGACCCGCTACGGTGTAGGCGTCGATATCTCCGATCCCAAGATCGCATATCGCGAGACGATCCGCACGAAAGTTTCCGCAGAAGGACTTCATAAGAAGCAGTCAGGCGGTGCAGGCCAGTACGGTAAAGTTGTTATCGAATTCGAACCCGGAGAGAAAGACGAACTCGAGTTTGCCGAGAACGTATTCGGCGGCGCAGTTCCGAAGCAGTTCTTCCCGTCGGTTGAGAAGGGACTTCAGGAAAGCGTTAAGAAAGGCGTGCTCGCGGGATATCCCGTTGTCCGCCTTAAAGCAACGCTCGTCGACGGTAAATATCACCCCGTTGACTCCAAGGAAGTTGCGTTCGTATCCGCTGCGAAACTCGCGTTCCAGGACGGCGTAAAGAGAGCTAAACCCGTGCTTCTCGAACCCGTCGTTACGGTCAATGTTTACGTTCCCGATCGCTACATGGGCGATGTTATGGGCGATATGAACAAGCGCCGCGGCCGTATCCTCGGTATGAACCCTGTCGGCAACGGCATTCAGGAGATCGTAGCTGAGGCTCCCATGGCTGAGATGACGCGTTACGCTATCGACCTTCGTGCCATGACTCAGGCCAGAGGTAACTTCCACACCGAGTTCGCACGCTATGAGGACGTGCCCGAAATGATCGCTCAGAAGATCATCGAAGAGGCTAAGAAGAACGCCGCTGAAAACGAAGACTGATGTCTGAAACTGATTTCTGATCAAAGCTGCAGAGCCTGTTTAACGCGGGCTCTGCATTTTTTGATTCAGACTGCAACCTTTTGGCAGATTTATTTGTCTTTAACTCGGATAGTTTATACGATGGAGATCCGGTGCGGCTGAACACCGTTCTCCGGAACTATATCGGTCCTGCTGCGGAGGCTGTATCGGACATTGACGGACAATGACATTTTAGATCTTTTGGAGAACAGGGACGAGGAGGCTCTGCGGGTGCTTGAAAAAAAGTATTACCCGTACTGCTTCACTGTTGCCTTCAACATCCTTGAAAACCCGGAAGATGCGCGCGAGGTCGTCAATGACTCTTTCCTTGACCTTTGGAACAGCGTTCCTCCGGCAAGGCCCGAGCGCCTCAGTTCATATCTCGCTACGATCGTCCGTCACAACGCAATAAATCTTTACAAGAAGATGCACAATCATAAGAACGAGGCTGTGAGCAGTGCTCTGCCTCTTGAAAATGCCGCTGACGAGACGTATACGGACGATTCGGTAATAATGCATCTGACGGTTTCGGCCGCGATTAACAGGTTTCTGGAGGGGCTTCCCGAGAAGCAGAGGATGATTTTTGTCGCGCGGTTTTACTACGATGAGTCGATAGATGAGATATCGCGCAAATTTGGCGTGCCTTCGGGCACTGTTAAAAGCATTATCCACCGCCTGAAAAAGGCGCTGGGAAAATATCTGGACGGGGAGGGGATCAATCTATGAAAGACGATCTGATCCGTAAATACTCGTCCGGTATTTCCGATGAGTTCATTAAGGAGTACGCAGAGTTCTCGGCAGGGCTTAATAAGGATAGTGCTGCTTCTGCTTCTGCTCCTGCTTCTGCGGCTCCTGTATCCGCATCTCATGATACAGCCAGGAGAAAGGCTCGCGTTTCGCACGATTCAAAACGCGGAGGTGCTGGTGCGTGGAAGTTTATCGCCGCAATAGCCGCGGTTATAGTGTTTGTATTTGCAGGTCTGCTGCTCGGCCGCTTCATGCGCCGCGATCCTGCCGAAGACCCGACGGAATATAATTATCCTTCGCCTACGCCTGCAGTCACCGATACGCCCGGGCCGTCAGAAACGTTGTCCGCCACCGCAACGAGCGTTCCGGAACCGACCGGATCGCCGAGCACCGAAACGTCAATTCCGACTGAAACATTGCCTGCGGAAACTGCCGCTATGCCGGAAGTGACCGTTACTCCTACCGCGACCGCAGCTCCGACGGGGACAATAACTCCTGCGCCTACTTCATCAGTTTCACCGACGAACGAACCTGCCGCTTCGCCAACGGCAGAGCCAACTGCTTCGCCTACGGCAGAGCTAACTGCATCGCCTACGGCAGAGCCCACCGCTTCGCCTACGGCAGAGCCCACCGCTTCGCCGACCGACCAGCAGCCCGATGAATATATCGAGGCAAAACTCGAAAATATCTATATATTGAATTATGACACTTTGATGGTACATACCGAGACGATGCCCGGAGACTCCGAATATATTATGGTGAATTACGGTTGGGACAGCCTCCGCATAACCGGCTATGCGTACAGCAGCGAATATCAGCTATCCGAAGTATTCTGCACGCTTAACGGAGAGCCGGAAGAATATAAGTGCATCGGAAAGTATTTTGACCGAAGTGACGTTGCCGCCAATGCCGGGTATGGCGCGGAAACGGCGTCACGCTCCGGCTTTGGCGATGAAGCCGAACCGATGCAGATAGACAGAATCAGTAACATTATAGAAGGCATTTACAGGCTGGAGATATTTGCGCGTTTCGAAAACGGCAATGTTTATAAGATCAAAGAGCTCGTACTGATGGTCGTGCCGATCGACAATGAAGGCAGATACGGCGGAACGTTCTATATAGTTGATGAAACGCTCGATATGCTGGAGGTTAATTTAAGATACTGCAACGATAACTTTTATGCATCCGGTGAGAGCGATAATTACGCCGCGGCCTTGAGGAATTTCGGTTACGGCTACAGCGAATATCTTGTAAATTTCAGCAGCGATCAGTCTTCCGGGTACGAAAGGTGTGTTTCTCTGGGTAAAATAGATACGTCGCTCTTCTCGCGCTGTGTGATCGATTATTACACTTATTCCGACTGGCGTGCGTACGACGAGGGAACAATGTCCGAGCCTGCGTTTTTCGCGCTCAAATCAGAGTACGGAGGCTGCGGGGGAGGCGCCAACGGACCGTACAAGGACGGTATCGTTGCCTACGCGGTATGCACCGATCCGGACGGGTCAAGTAGTTCTACACCTGAATTCTCGACGTAAAGAAGTGTTGAAATTGACCTCAGTGACATCAGCGGCGTGTACGATCTGTACCTCAGCCATTACGCCAGTTCCGACGGTCCCGCGTACGTGCTGGGAATATGGTTATACAGATAACAATAATTTCCCGCCGAATTTTAAACGCACCCCTTGACAATGCCGCTTCCGTAGTGTATACTTCGCGCATAGTGGCTCCTTGGTCAAGCGGCTAAGACGCCGCCCTCTCACGGCGGAAACACGAGTTCGATTCTCGTAGGAGTCATGACAAAGCTCCAGCGGGAGGCGCTCCAATTTGGAGTTGTCTCCCTTGCTTTGTTTTTAAGCGCATCAGCCGGATGTGCAGAACTCATAAAAAGGAGAGAATGAAATGGCAGCTGATTTCAAAAACTTATTCAACACTCCCGACACCACTTCGGAGTATGAGGAAAAGGACATTCAGGATAACAAGACTATGGGAATTCTTGCATATATCTGGCTTCTCGTCCTTATACCGATTTTCGCCGCGAAAGAATCGAAGTTCGCGCGCTTCCACGCAAACCAGGGACTCGTGCTTCTTATCGCTGAGTTCATAGTATGTGGTGTACTTTCCATCCTCAGCATCATTCCTTTCGTAGGAATCGTGTTCATCGTTCTCAACAGCCTTGCAGGCCTCTGCTTCCTCGGACTCATGATCCTCGGAATCGTAAACGTTGTTAACGGTAAAGCAAAAGAACTTCCGCTGATCGGAAAGTTCAGGATCCTCAAATAATTAAAACTAGTTTGATCAGAACGATAAAAGTGCGGGCGGTTCGCAGGGAGCCGTCCGCATTTTTGTTTGGCGACGATAATAATTAAATCGGTTTATGAAGCGCTATTTTAGCTTAAGCACGGCGAAAAGCGCAGAAGGACCGGACGGAAGCATTGCCGACACGGTCGATTTATCGTTGTCCGCGATACTAAGCCTGTACCCGAGCAGGTGAGGGAAAACGTCGCAGATCTTCTCAAACCCGTCCGGAGCGTACTTGTCGAGATCGAGTTCAAGATTCTTAACGGAAGCGTCGTTGTTCCAGATATACAGCATAAGCAGCCCGGCAGAATCATTCAGAAGCCCGAAAGTATTGACGCCGTCCGAATCGATATCGAACGTACCGGTCGGAAAAACAGGGAAGGACGCGGAAACATTGTCTCTGTACTTCTTGTAAAGCTCCGTGCCGCCGCGTATGAGCCTTTCGCCTGACTGATCCTCGCAATCGATCCTTCCGGACAGATACATGAGCCCCGCAAGACCGCTGACCATATTGTAAACAGTATTTTTACCATCTGTAAAACGTGCGGTGAATTCCGGCGAAGGCATGAAAGATTCGCGATAGTCGATCTTAACGGGATAAGGGTAGGTCCAGACTCCGCAGCGCTCGGGCGGGTAGCAGACTTCTGAACCTGAAACGATCGAAGGCAGGCGGAAATAATCTTCCTGGTCGCTGACCGACTGGAGGTGGAAGTGTGACAATGTCCCTTCGTCAGAACGCATCGCGCCGCTTCCGCAGTTTTCAATGATCAGATCCGGGTATTTTTCGCAGATAAGGTCAATAAACTGTTTGAATGCTTCGGAGTGTTCGCGCACCGATTCGGCACCGTTCGGGTCAATTTCCGGCCCGGTGTTTGCGTTGTAGTCGTTTTTGATAAACCTGACGCCCATCGCGTACAGCTTATCGAAAACCTTTTCAATATACGTGCGCACTTCCGGGATCCTGAAATCAAGCAAAACTCTGTCCTTACCGAGGACGTTGCCGCGGCGCGTAAGCGCATATTCAGGGTGTTCTTTAAGGAGCGGCATACCCGAACCGGCGGATTCGATCTCAAGCCAGATACCGGGAAGCATACCGTGCGCTCTGACCGCGTCAAAAATCCCCTGAAGCCCTTCATCACCGAAGAGTGAATCATTGATCTCCCACGCTCCGAGGTCAAGAATTTCGCTTCCTTTTACCGAGTACCATCCCGCGTCCATGACGTAATATTCCGCGCCTGCCTTCGCAGCAGCTTCGATGAGTGCCAGTGACTTTTCTTTCGTCGGAAGCGCCCACAATGCGTTCATATAGTCGTTATAGCAAAGGGGCGTTCTGCCGTCGGGGAAGGCGTTTTTCATGCACGCTCTGTTCGCTTTCGTCAGGTCGCGCACAGCCTCCTCGAACCCGCCGTCAACGGCTCCCGCGACTGCTTTGCACGTTCTTATCTTCTCTCCGGGCGCGACCGTCTTATTCCACCCGTCATTTCTTATAAAGCAATCCGACCCGAGGATGCACAGCTCGATATCGTCGCGGTAGCCCCTTATTCCGGCCTCGATCGTCCAGCCGTGACCGCAGCGCATCTGAACATAAAAAGTGCGGTTGAGTTCCGTATCCTCGATCATCAGCACAGGCTCGAACTGACATGTTGACCACGTGCTCTTTGAATTCAGCCGGAATGTTGACTGCGAACCGTGATTATAAGTGCGGTAAAGCCCCGCATCCTCCGCTGTGACGTGGCGCCATTGTGCCTCGCCGGTCCAGCAGCTGTACGCATAATGGAGAACGAAACGGCCCTTATTCCACGGCTTTGACCCGCCTCTGCCGATCCCTGTGACGACAACGCTGCTGAGCGCCTCAACGTTTATCGGTACATCGCCGTTATTTGCGAGCTCCGTATACTGGGTTACAGCAGAGCATCCGCCGGGAATTTCTCTGTCTCGCACGATTTTAACGGCCGCGTTATTCCGGGGAATGACGAACGATCCGTTTTCCGTACGCTGCGCCGAATCAGAGGCGAGGCTGGTATGATAATATGAATTTTCTTCTCCGTTAAAGCTTGCGTAGAACGATTCGCTGTATTCTTTGAACATAAAAACCGGCTCCTCTGGATTTGTTATATGTAATTATACGCAAACGGTCCGCTCAGTTCAATGTGCTTGACAATCATCCACTGCCGATTGTAAAATCTTTCCGTACCGGGCAATGCAAATATACGGCGCGGTACGATTAATTTTTGGGAGTAACGGCCTTGGAATTACCTGAAGCCTTTTCGGCGGAACTGATATCGCTGATAGGCAAAGAAGAATATGAGCGGTACGTCGAAGAGCTCGGGAAACCGGGAACTCACGGGTTAAGGGCTAACCGTCTGAAGATAACGTCGGATGAACTGAAAGTGCTGCTCGAAGGCTGCTGCCGTCTGGGCGAACCGGTACCGTGGTGCGACGACGGCTACTATTTCGATATTGACCCTGCCATGATGCCGGGAAAACTGGCATATTATCTGGCGGGGCTTTATTATATCCAGGAACCGAGCGCGATGTATCCGGCTGCAAACGCCATGATAAAGCCGGGGGAGAACGTTATTGACCTTTGTGCCGCACCGGGCGGGAAAAGTCTGAGAGCAGCGTCCGACCTCGGCGGAAAAGGAATGCTTGTCTCCAACGATATAAGCGCCACACGCGCAGGAACACTTCTTTATAATCTCGAACTCGGAGGCGTGGCGAATGCGGCGGTAACGAATTGTGCCCCGGAACAGCTTGCAGAACGGTTCGGTCAATACTTCGACGCAGTGCTTGTTGACGCGCCCTGTTCCGGCGAAGGAATGTTTAGAAAAGATCCTGACGCGATCGCCAGCTGGGAGAATTTCAAGGCCGAGAAATGCGCCGGAATGCAGCGCTCAATTCTCAACAGCGCGGCTGAGCTCGTGCGTCCCGGCGGCAGGATAATGTATTCAACTTGTACTTTTGAACCGCTCGAAGATGAGCAGATGACGGAAGAGTTTTTAAAAACACACCCCGGATTCGAGCTCGTCGAACTGCCTAAAACAGGCGGAGTCTGCGGTGGCGAGGTCAATTCAAATGCCCTTGGCGAGCGTGTTTCGTACCCGGTCCGTCTCTGGCCGCACAGGCTGAGGGGCGAAGGTCAATACGCCGCGCTTTTTGTTAAGAAGGACGGATATGAGCGTAGCAGCGAAGCGTTTTCGCGCTGTGCGAGCTTCCGCGTTTTAAAGCAGTATCCCGAAGAACTGCGCGCATTCGCCGAACGGAACCTGACGGAATTGCCCCTCGCCGGAAACACATTCTACGTGATGGGCCAGAACCTGTACGCCTGCCCGTTCGAGCCGGTCAATATTGACCGCATGAAGGTGCTGCGTATGGGATTGTTCGTCGGCGAACTCAGCTACGGAAAGCTCAGACCTTCTCAGCACTTCATAATGAGCCTTAATAAGGATTCGTTTGTCAGGAAGCTCAGACTTGACCCGTTCGGGGATGAGATCAAGCGATACCTTAAGGGAGAATCATTGCCCGCATCCGGTTCGTCAGACGGATTCACGGCTGTATGCGCCGGAGATTATCAGCTGGGCGGCGGTGACGTGAAGGGCGGGATGCTTAAAAATCTGTACCCGAAAGGCTGGAGGAGGATCATATGAGGCTCGATAAATTCCTGTCGAATATGGGCCGGGGCTCCAGAAAAGACGTGCATAAACTGATCGGATCAGGAGCGGTATCGATCGACGGCAGCGTCAGCAGGGAACGCGATGCGCAGATCGATCCTGAAACGCAAACAATCGCGGTAAACGGTGAAGCTATACCGTACAAACCGTTCGTGTATATTATGGTCAATAAGCCCGCTGGTTATCTTTCTTCCACCGAAGACGGATCGGGTCCGGTCGTTACCGACATTTTCAGCGGTCAATACTCTTCGTATAAACTCGGAGTTGCAGGCAGGCTCGACAAGGACGCTGAGGGCCTTTTGCTGCTTACTAACGACGGTCCGTACATTCATCGCGTTATCACACCCGAAAAACATGTAAAAAAATCATATTTTGTTAAATTAGCACGTGAAATCTCCGACGCAGATGTGGTACAATTCGAGCGCGGGCTCAGATTGGCTGACGGCACTTTGCTGAGACCCGCCGGGCTTGAAAAAGCGGACGGAGTAAGCAGAGAAAGCAGTGAAAACGCAGAAGGTTCGGGAAACGCAGTAAGCACAGAAGAGCACTGTGCGCTCGTAACGATAACCGAAGGCAGGTTCCACCAGGTAAAGAAGATGTTCCTGTCGGTCGGAAACGAGGTCAGGTATCTGAAGCGGCTGAAGATAGGCGCGCTCGAACTTGACGCAAAACTGAAACCGGGCGAATACAGGGAATTAACGGCCGAAGAGGCGGAAAAGGCTTATGAACAGACAGACGGCTGAGAAAATAAAGATATTTATGAGTGGCATGAGCGGAAGGCTCGCGGCTTCGCAGGAACCGGAGGACGGATCGATCGCGGAGGCGGTGCTTCCTGTATTTGAAATCACCGCAGACTTTAAATCGGGCCTGAAAAAGTACTCGCTAACAGCACCTGTTGTCCCCGGAGAAAAGCTCAGATTTAACTTCGGCGGAAATACGTACGCGCTCGAATATGCGGAATTTATAGAATTTATTGCCGCAGCCGTACCGGATTATGACGAACTCACAGTCACATACAGGGACGAAGCGAAAGACAGCATGATCTATGCTTCCGGCCGCGACGTTACATTCAGAACCGCAGACAGAAAAGCAGCGGTTACTTCGGGCGCTTCCGGAAACGACCAGCTGCACGATCCGTTCCGTCAGGCGTCAATGAGCAACCGCGCCTATTTCGTTAAGCCGGAAGATCCGCGCGCCGCTGCGATGCTCAAAGCTATAGGCGTGATGGGGGACAACGGCAAGGTTAAAAACGATAAGATCCGAAAGTATAACCAGATCGACCATTTTATCGAACTGATCGACCCGATGCTGAGAAGGATCTGCGACGCTAAAAAAGCAGAAGGAGTAAGCGACAGGACGGTCAATATCGTTGACTGCGCCTGCGGTAAATCGTATCTGTCTTTCGCGCTTTGCTACTATATAAGGTTCGTGCTCAGAACGCCGTGCCGCTTCACCGGACTTGACTACAACGGGATCGTCATCGACGACTCAAAGCGGATCGCCGAAAAGCTTGGATACACGAATATGAAATTTATCGAGACCGATATCGGCCGCTACGAGCCCGATACGAAATACGATCTGCTGATAACGCTGCACGCTTGCGATATCGCGACTGACCTGGCGCTCAGGTTCGGTATTGACCACGGTGTAAATGCGATTGTATGCGTTCCCTGCTGCCACAGAGAAATGAACGACCAGGGCTACAGCCTCGGTGAAGCTGATCCCGTGCTTAAATACGGAATACTGAAGGCAAGAATAGCCGACAGCCTTACCGACGGCCTGCGGGCAATGTACCTCGAGGCGATCGGATATGACGTGTCGATGGTGGAGTATATTTCGCCGCTCGATACGCCTAAAAATTTAATGATGAGATGCGAACTGAAGCGCGCCTACAGTCCCGGTCTTATGGCGAAGTATGAGGGAATATGCGCGTCTTTAGGTGTGAAGATGTCAATATCCGGGGAGGGTGACCGTATCCGATGAGTGTGTTTGATATTCTTACTTTACTTGGCGGTCTGGCGATGTTCCTGTACGGAATGCGCCTGATGAGCGGAAGTCTTAAAGAGAGTTCGTCCGGAACCCTTAAAAAGGTGATGGAGAAGTTTACAAAGAACCCGTTCGCCGCGTTCCTGCTCGGTGTCCTTGTCACGGCGCTGATACAGTCATCGACGGCAACGATCGTAATAACGTCAGGTCTTGTTGCCGCGGGTATAATTAAGGCGCGTAACTCGATCGGCATCATTATGGGCGCGAACGTAGGTACGACGGTAACGGGCCAGATCATCAGACTGATCGACCTGAACGGCAGTTCCACCTCGTGGCTTCAGATATTCAAGCCTTCAACTCTCGCTCCCGTCGCGCTGGTCGCGGGCATCATTCTCATAATGTTTCTTAAGTTCCGCAACTCCAAAACGATCGGTTCGATCGCGATGGGATTCGGAATCCTTTTCACAGGACTGCTAAATATGACGGCTGCGGTAAACAGCCTTAACGAGACCGGCGTTTTCGAGAAAGTTTTCACTGGACTCGGGTCAAATCCGGTACTTGGTTATGCGGCAGGTGCAGGCGTCGCGTTTACTCTGCAGAGCTCGTCGGCAACGGTCGGTATTCTGCAGGCGTTGTCAACGTCCGGTCAGCTTACGTTTAAGGCGATCTATTCCGTCCTTGTGGGCGTTTATCTCGGCGACTGTGTTACGACTGCTATCGTTTGTTCGATCGGCGCGAAAGTCGAGGCGAGGCGCGTCGGTATCATGAACATTCTGTTTAACCTCTGCAAGACGTTCCTCGTATTTCTCGGCGTATTTATCGCACACTCCGCGGGCTGGCTCGATGCGATATGGAACGCGCCGATATACTCCGGCGGAATTGCCAACACCAACACTGTGTTCAACCTTGGCTGTGCGATACTGCTGTTCCCGATGCAGGGCGTATTTGTGCTGCTCGCCGAGAAGATCGTAAAAGATAAGCCTCATGAGATTAGCAAATACCAGGGCAAGCTAGACGCCCTCAACCCTGTTTTCTATACGACTCCCGCTCTTGCGTTCAGAAGCTGCTACGATATTTTGCTGGCAATGTTTGATGCCGCTAAGGACAATATCCAGAAGGCGTTCGGGCTGCTTGACAAGTTCGACGGAAAGGTCATGGATTCGATCCGTGCGGAAGAGGATGAAGTCGATATTATGGCTGACCGTGTGAGCAATTACCTCGTCATGTTCTCGTCTCACCTGAAATCTGATGAGCATATCAAGATACTGGACCAGTACTACAAAGTTGTTTCTGAATTCGAGCGCCTTTCAGATCACTCCCTAAATATTGCCGAAACGGCTGAAAACCTTTACCGTACCGGTATCGGTTTTTCAGAGGAGGGGAAGAAAGAGTTAAAAGTTCTGACTGCGCTGATCACAGATATCCTGGACTGCACGCGCCAGACGTTTGCTAAGCGTGACGTCGAGGCGGCAAGGTCGATCGAGCCTCTTGAGGAGGTCGTTGACGATCTGGTTGGAGCGCTTCGTGACAATCATCTTGCGCGTATGCGTGAGGGTCGCTGCAACGTGCTGGTAGATTCCGATTTTGCCAATCTTATGTCCGACCTTGAGCGTATTTCCGACGTTTGCTCCAACGTTGGCGTGGCGACAGTTGCCCGTGTCGATTACGACAGAGCGAGTCAGGCGCACGCGTATATTTCCACGCTCCACCAGGGCGGAGACGAGGAGTTCAATAAGGCGTATACAGCCGCGCACGAAAAGTATTTCGGTATGCTTGATAAAAATCTGGCGGCTGAGGAATAATAATTAAGTTTTACGAATGATCTTACGGCTGAACGCGTTTGAGGAAATCGAGCCCGAACGCGATACCGGTGAGATTGTCCTCCATACCTTCAAATTCGATCGAGATCCAGCCGTCGTAGCCGGCAGCTTTCAGTATGCGCAGACATTGTCCGACAGGGACAGCGCCGTGGCCGAGTATCGATCCGCGCAGCCAGTTCTGGGCCCTTGTAGGAAACCATCCTGCTCCGGGGAACGGCTCGTTTCCTGATTTATAGTGAAAGTCTTTGCAGTGAACGTGTTTAGCGTACGGCGCCATTATGCTGACCGATTTTGCGGGATCTTCGTCTGCACACATGAAGTTACCGATGTCAACGAGTGCTCCGAAGTTGCGGTGATCGACCGTGTTTATCAGCATTTCTACTCTCGCCGCGTCCTGTGAAAAATAACCGTGGTTTTCGGTCATCGTTCCTACGCCTGCTGTTTCCGCGTATTCCGTAACGCGGCGGCATCCTTCGGCAAGGCGGGGGAGTGCGTTCGTATACCCGATGCCTGCTTTTTTTCCGCCCTCCGGTCGCATACCGTACGCGACGTCGTGTCTCATATTCTTCACACCGAGTTCTGCGGCGAAATCCACTTGAGCTTTTATTCGGTCAACTTCCGCGTTCAGATCTCCGCTCGATCCGTACAGGAAATCTGCTCCGATGCAATACGAGACGGTCGTCAATCCTTTATCTTCTGCTCTTTTGCGGCATTCGGCGGCAATCTTTTTATCGAGCCCTCCGGTCCAGTTTCCTTCGACGAACTCTATTCCTTCAAAACCCATTTCGGCGGCTTTTTCAATGACTCCCGGTATTCCGAGCCTGTCAACATACCCTCCGAAACTGTATGAGCTGACGCAGTTTTTCATAAATGTTTTTCATCCTTTCGATGTAATACTGAGAATATTTTATCATATAAGAATAAAATTTTAAATGGCAAGTTGCAAATTGCAATATGTAATTATTCTAAAAAACCACTTGACATGCCTGTTTTGGCTGTAGTATAATGCGTGTTGCGGGTCAAGCAGAAGGTACGCTTCTCACCTCGCGGGACAGACGGTCCCCGGGTAACGCATTGATAGTTGCCGTATGGCAGTTGTTTCAGTGTGATGATGCGGATCGGGCTTGCTCGGTCCGCTAAATTTTTTGCGGAGGTGTCTGCTATAAACAAAGAGGGTTTACAGATTAATGAAGAAATTCGTGTAAACGAACTTCGTCTGATTGACGAAAACGGAACTGTTTTAGGAATAATGTCAGCCAGAGAAGCGCAGCTCATTGCCAACGAGCGCGACATCGACCTGGTGCTCATCGCCCCGAACGCAAACCCGCCGGTCTGCAGACTTATGGACTATAAGAAATATGTCTTTGACCAGGCGAAAAAAGAGAGGGACGCGAAAAAGAACCAGAAAGTAGTAAGCGTTAAGGAAGTCCGCCTCAGCATAGGAATCGGAGACCACGACTTCAACGTAAAACTAAAGAATGCCATCAAATTTTTGGAAGAGGGAAATAAGGTTAAAGTGTCTGTTTTCTTCGGAGGCCGTGAACTGAGATACACGAACGAAGGAGAAGTCCTGGTGGACAGAATGGCAGAAAGCCTTAAGGATTACGGTACTTTGGAAAAACGCCCTAAAATGGAAGGCAGAAAAGTCATGTCAGCCATAATTAACCCCAAATAACCCTTTAGATTTATTACAGACAGGAATCGAAATACGAAAGGATTGATCAAAATGCCGAAAGTAAAAACACACAGCGCTACAAAAAAGAGATTCAGATTAAGCGCTAACGGTAAAGTAAAAATGAGCCATGCCTGCAGACGTCACAGACTTGTAACCAAACCCCGCAAGGCTAAGAAGGGCCACAAGATCGGAATGTACGCATCGGAAGCAAACGCAGCTACCGTTAAGAAAATGATGCCGTACGCGAAGTAAGAGAAGGAGGTAGTTACGATGTCAAGAGTTAAAAATTCCGTTGCTACGAGAGCCAGACGCAAAAGGACCATTAAGCTGGCTAAAGGCTATTTCGGCAGAAAGAGCACCGTTTTCAAGACCGCTAATCAGGCTGTTATCAAATCTGCTATGTACGCTTACCGCGACAGAAGGCAGAACAAACGCAATTTCAGAAAGCTCTGGATCGTCCGCATCAACGCGGCTGCCAGAGAGAATGGCATGTCGTACAGCACTCTTATGCACGCTCTGAAGGTTAACAATATCGCACTTGACCGCAAGGTCCTTGCTGATATGGCTGTAACCGATAAAGAGGGCTTCGCGAAACTCGTTGCTCAGGTTAAAGCCTGATATTTTGGCACAGATGTTCGGACAGGTTTCCGCCTGTCCGGACGTTTTTTATTTTACGGGATCATGCGCACCGATTATTCAGATCGAAAATGCATAGGGAGTTTTTCGGACGGGCGGATCGCCTTTATCCGCAGCCTTTCTAAAAGGAAGACGGCGGAAGAGAGCGGCTGCTTTTTTTTGGAAGGAGAACGCGCAGTCTCGGAAGTACCGGTCGAAACAGGAGCGGTAAAAACGGTCGTTGTCAGTAAAAGCTTTATTGACGGTATCGACGTAAATCCGGGGAGACATTCGTTCATTTCAAAACTCGAGCGCGCCGGAGCGGAGATATTGCCCGTAACCGATAAAGTGTTCGCATCGCTGTCCGGAACAGTTACGCCGCAGGGGATAGGCGCGGTCATAAAAAGGCCGGATAGTATTGCCCCCGAAGAACTTCCGGACAACGCTTCCCGCATCCTGGTGCTTGAGAATGTTCAGGATCCGGGCAACGTCGGCACGTGCATCCGTACCGCCGATGCTTTCGGATTTGACGCTGTTATATGCACGGACAATTGCGCCGATGTCTTTAACCCTAAAGTTATCCGATCGACCGTCGGTTCGCTCTTTCACATACCCGTAATTCAGTTCCGCGGCGGTATTTACAAGCTTTGCGCGATCCTTAAAGCGCGCGGCATCACCGTCTTCGGAGCAGATCCGAGGGGAGACATACTGAGCAGTTCGGGCGAGTTCGGCGTTGAAAAGACCGCGGTCATAATCGGAAACGAAGCCAACGGATTGACCGACAGCGCCAGAGCAGCTTCCGATAAACTTGTAAAGATCCCGATGAGCGGCAGAGCAGAATCGCTTAACGCCGCAATTGCCGCAGCAGTGCTCATGTACGAACTCAGCCGCGGCGATAACTATGCGCAGGAAACTAAATAAATTGGAGTGATATTATGAACCTTCATGAAATGTGGCTCGATAAATTAAGAAACGGCACACGTCAGCAGAATAACGTGCTGCTCCACGAGTATTACGCAAAAGAGACCGAAGTTTACAGGCAGATTCTTGCAAATAAGGATGAAACGTTCTCGGGAAAGGCCGATGAACTCGGAAAAAAGTACGGACTTAAGGACTACGAAGTCGGAGCATTCGTTGACGGCATAAACACGTCGCTCGCCGAGAAAGTTGACGTCGATAACCTTGAGGCGGACACGCAACTCGAACTTAAAATAGTGTGGAGAGAGCTATACAAAAATATGCTCAAAGCAAAGGCTGACTGGCTGTACAATCTTCCCGAGTGGGAGAATTTTTACACCGAGCAGGAGCGCCACGAGATCACGCGCGAATTCCGTTATTCGCAGCAGGCGCACAGCGTAAAAGTTGGTCGCAACGATCCCTGCCCGTGCGGCAGCGGTAAGAAGTATAAAAACTGCTGCGGCGCTGAGTAAGAAGCGTCAGATACCGGCGATCATGCCGGCAATATCGTTTGCAATAGTTTCCGGGTCGCCTATCATTGACCCGGTATTTTTTATTATCGCCATCGACACGAGCATTGCCCGCCTGATATCCTCGAACGAAAGCGCCGTGCCCGAAAGTGCGGCGGACAAAACTTCTCCGAGCTCAGCGTCCATCGCGTCCGTGTCGATGCGCGCTTTTGTTATGATGCCGTTTTCGACCTTTATTCCTGCATTTACGAGCCCCCAGCCGAACTTCTTTTCGACATTTACGTCGAACGGCATCGTTTCGCCGAATCTCCATTCCCACGATGCGAATTTCTGATACCTGGCGTAAAAATCTTCGCTTCCCTGAATCGCGGGAGATACCGATACGAGCGGGATGATATCTCCGCCGCTGTCTATTTCCGTAACGACGGGGGACACGCGGATCGGCGCTTCAGACGGCTCGCCGTATTCTTCTATGAAAGATCCGGCAAGTTTTTCCGAAAGTTCCTGTATAGTGACGGACGGGACAAGTTCTTTCAGGTTTACGACGCGGGAGCGTACGGACGATACCCCTTTCGCTTCGATCTTGGCTTTGGATACGTTCAGGTAGCGGCTCATTTTAGCTGCGTCAGTGTCAACGAGCAGTGTTCCGTGCATCAGTCCGGCTTTGTTTGTGAACCTGAAAGCGTTACCGGAAAATTTGCGTCCGTCGTTCGTGACAATATCGTTTCTGCCCGAGAAAGCCGCCTCTATTCCGCACGCTTTAACGGCTCCGAGTATAACTTTCAGCTGTCTTTCAAGGCTGTATTCTCCTGCGCTCGCGATGAATGTGTAGCAAAGGTTTCCGAGGTCGTGATAAACCGCTCCACCGCCTGAAGTGCGGCGCACAAGTATTCCTTCATCAGCTTCAAGTTCGGATACCCTGCATTCGCGCCACGCGTTCTGGGACTTACCGATCACGACCGTATTCGCGTTCTGCCATATGTAAAGTATGACCGTTCCTTCTTTTTCCGCCACTTCATCAGCCAGGCCGGAAGAAGCAGATAGAGAAACATTATCGAAAAGGAGGTCCTCGAGTGCCAGGTTAAAGCGCGGGTCAAAAGATCCTGATATGTATATATGAGTTTTCATCGAATGCTGCCCCCTTTGCTGACGGAAACGGTCAATTATACGCCTTGGCGCACGGCTTTTTTCCCGCTCCGGTAATTATATTACAATTAATCCGGAAAATGTGCAATAATGTTGTTATTGGCCGCGATTTGTGCTATTCTATCAATACGGCGATCGACCATTATTTTCAGGAGGGTTAAAAGACTATGAACTATAATGAACTAGTGTGCAAATGCAAAAAAGTAACGTACGAAGACATTGATCACGTCGTAAAGAACGAAGACGATATCTCTGACGTGATAAAGGTCTTTGAAGATGTTCAGAAACAGACTCAGTGCTCAACGGGCTGCGGAGGCTGCCACGATAAAATAATGGATTTTATTGCCGACATTCTTTATCAGAGGTAATTTGTGCAAATCCGCCACGATTCCATAAGCGGCATCTACGGCACGCCAAGTATTGAATTTACCGCGGCGATAGTGTAAAATATTGACAGCATCGAATCAACCTTACGGAGAAAACAGATGGCAGACAACGGATCCTATATAACCGAAAACGATGAAATGCTTGTCACCGACGAAGCGCTGGCCGTTATAGCCGGTATGGCCGCGATGGAAGTCAGCGGCGTCGCGGGGATGAGCACCGGCTTTACCGGGGGACTTGCCGAGGTGCTCGGCAGGACGAACCTGGCTAAAGGCGTTAAGGTTTTATCGCGCGACGGTGTCACCACTGTTGATATTTATGTTATCGTTAAGTACGGCGTGCGGATACCGGAAGTGGCTTTCGAGATCCAGGAGCACGTCAGGGCAAACATTGAAAATCAGGCGGGAGTCGTTGTTGACGCCGTCAATATCCACGTTCAGGGCGTGGATTTCTCCGGAGTGAAGGAGGAAGAGAATTGAACTTTTTCTTTCGAGTATTGACCGCCATTTACGCGGTGATAGCAGCTGTGCTCAGCGCCCTTGTCATGATCTCTCCGTTTTCGGATAAGAATCTGATGAAGAATTTCCTCGACTGGGCGGATGTGACGCTGTACCGATCGGATAAATATAACGTCGTGGTTTTCCTGCTTGGCCTCGTGCTTCTGCTCGTTAACCTGTTCATACTGTTCTCTGGACTGAGGTTCAAGAGAGTTAATAAATATATTTGCTTCAAGAACGACAGCGGCCAGGTCCGCGTTTCCGCAAACTCGGTCGAGAGCATCGCACTCGGTCTTGCGCGCAAAAGCCGCAGCGTAAGAGAGGCGAAGTCTAAAGTCCGCTTCAAAAATGAAACGGTCGAGATACTTATGAAGCTTTCGGTCTATCCGGATACGCATGTGCCGAACCTTTCGAGACTTCTGCAGAACCAGATCAAGGACGCTGTCGAAAGTATGACGGAACTGCACGTGAGTCAGGTGGACATCAACATCGAAGGCGTGCATGCCGCTCCGGCAGATAAGGAGTGACGGCTGTATGTTAAGGCGGTTTTACAAATTCTACAGACAAAACTACCTGCCGATCAACGGTGCAGTCATCGGTCTGCTCATCGGGCTTTCGTTCCACTTTCTGGGTATAATCGCCACGATCTTCCTTGCGATATGCACGTTCGCGGGGTACTGGATCGGGCGCCAGCTTAAGAAGGACAAATCTTTCCTGCGCAATCTGCTCGATAAGATATTGCCTCCGGGCAGCTACAGGTGACGCGCTAAGAGATCATTTCAGGTGAATTATTGACAACAGGAGATCCGGGTTTAAAATGAGTCGCAGAGATTCAAGAGAAGCAGCAGTAAAAGTAATATTTCAGAACGAATTTATTGACAGCAGGCTGAGGACAGGCGATGATTCTGGAGAGAACGTCGTCGGGTCTGAAGATATGATCGCTATGTACATATCTTCGGCGGAAGAGAACGAGGTCGCGAAAATTGACCGCGAATTCGTTAAAAAAGTGCTCGAATCCGTTCTGACAAACATAAAAGAGATCGATGAAGCCATTATCGCGCATATTGACAGCGACTGGAACATAAACAGACTTTGCAAGATTGACCTTGCCATACTCAGGGAAGCGATCGCCGAGATCAGGTACCACGACGATATTCCCGTAAGCGTGACGATCAACGAAGCTGTCGAGCTTGCGAAGAAATTCAGTTACCCGGAGGCTGCGTCGTTTATAAACGGCATACTTGGAAGCGTCTGCAGAAATGAGTGATAACTACAGGGAAAATCCGGATCTGTTCGGTTCTCCCGGGCGTTTTGCAAGAAAAACGCTCAGGGTCTCTGACGTTAATAACTATATTAAATCGCTGCTGATGTACGATTCCAACCTGAGCGGCATCTACGTCGAAGGAGAGATATCAAATTTTAAGAGATATCCTTCCGGTCACGCATATTTTTCGCTTAAAGACCAGAGCAGCGTGCTGAAGTGCGTTATGTTTGCGAACCAGTTCCGGAAGGTCGATTTTCCGCCTTCGGACGGACTGAAAGTAGTAGCTTTCGGCAGCGTGAATGTATATGAGCGGGACGGAGTGTATCAGCTTTACGTCGATTCGATGCATCCCGACGGGATCGGCGCGCTGTACGAAAAGTATGAGCTGCTGAAGAAAAAGCTTGCCGCGGAAGGACTTTTCAACGATGACAGAAAAAGAAACCCTCCGCTTCTTCCGAGAGCCGTTGCCGCCGTAACATCGTCTGCCGGCGCAGTCATTAGAGATATAATGAACGTGGCAGGCCGCAGATTTCCCGGGATGCCGATACTGTTGTATCCGGCTCAGGTGCAGGGCGCGGAAGCTCCCGCTGACCTTATTAAAGCGCTCAGAAAGGTGCAGTCGGACGGGAAGGCTGACGTAATAATCATCGGGCGCGGCGGAGGTTCGATCGAAGACCTCTGGGCGTTCAACGATGAAGCGCTTGCACGGGAGATATACGCGTGCAGCATTCCCGTCATATCTGCGGTCGGACACGAGACCGATTACACGATATGCGATTATGTGGCGGACCTGAGAGCACCTACGCCTTCTGCCGCTGCCGAACTTGCGGTTCCTGTATATGACGGACTGATGTACGAGATCGATCAGTTCAGCCTCAAACTGAACTCGCTCGCCGGAACGGTGTACGCTCTTAAAAAGAGAGAGCTCGACAGGGTCAATGCCGGCCTCGGAGCGAATGCGCTGCGGTCAATGATCGATGCGAAGTACAGGCTGCTCGAAAAGGACGCGTCTAACCTGAACGCCATTGTCCGCTCGCAGATAGGCATCGGGACGGCACGCCTTGACCGGCTCGAATCAGAACTTAAGGCGTACAGTTATGAAAACCCGCTGAAGCGCGGATACGCTCTTGTTAAAGACAGCGACGGTAAAATAATCAAAACCGCGGAAGAATTCAGAAAAAAAGGGCGCGGAGAACTCGTGATGAACGACGGCAGCGTTGAGATCGCTCCGGCGGAAGCGTGAAATGGAAGACCGGGAGGGATCCTGAAATGGCCGAAAAGAAAGAAAAGGAATTGACGTTCGAGCAGGCGATGGAGAGGCTCGAGGAGATCACCGGAAAAATGGAGAGCGGGAAACTGATGCTGGACGAGAGCATCGCCGCGTTCGAAGAAGGCAGCGCACTCGTAAAATACTGCCGTGAAAAACTTGACGCATACAGCGCAAAAATAAAAGAAATTACGGAAGGTGACGTCAATGAGTGAATTTTTTGACAAATTGAAAGAGTACGCGGCGTACACGGAAGAAGGCCTCGACAGCATAATGCCAAAGCGCGATAACTACCAGAAAGTTATTTATGACGCGATGCGCTACAGCCTTTTGGGAGGCGGAAAACGTATCAGGCCCGTGCTTTCGCTCGTTACCGCTGAACTGTTCGGGCTCGACAGGGAAATGGTAAAGCCCTTTGCTTTAGCGATCGAGCTGATACACACTTCTTCGCTTATCCACGACGACCTTCCAGCTATGGACAACGACGATTACAGGCGCGGCAGGCTTTCGTGCCACAAGCGTTTCGATGAAGCTACGGCTATTCTGGCAGGCGACGCGCTTCTGACGTACGCGTTTGAAGTCGCTGGCGACGGAGCATCATCGATCATTACTAAAGCCGTTGTTTCCGGTAACGAAGAGCTCGCGCGCAACGCTTCGAAGGTCGTGGGTCTCCTCGCTGCGAGAGTCGGTGCCGAGGGCATGATCGGAGGCCAGATAATCGACCTGAAAGCCGAAGATACGGCTATTGATGAATATGAACACGACACTCTCTGCCGCTTAAAGACAGGCTGTCTGATGACCGTTCCGGCCGAGATATCCGGGCTGCTCGCAGGTAAAAAAGAGACTCCCGAATATGTTCTCCTGCTCGATTACTCAAAATCAGTCGGTCTGGCGTTCCAGATCAGGGACGATATACTGGACGTAGAGGGTGACCCGAACCTGCTCGGAAAGAAGACGGGGATGGATGACGCAGATAATAAAACCACTTTCGTTACGCTTTACGGTATCGACGGGGCAAGGCATAAGCTCGAGGAATTGACGTCGAAAGCGATCGCCGACTGCAGGGCTTTAATGGAGCTCGACGGCTGCCGCAAAGAAAGTGCGCAGTTCCTTATTGACCTCGCCGGTTTCCTGCTTGAAAGGAAGTATTGATGGGTGAATTTGACGGCGTTCTGGCAAGGCTGAAAGGGATGAGCGCGGACGGGAAGAAAGACGTCTGCGAGCGCCTGAGAAACAGAATAATCGATACGGTGAGCAGCACGGGCGGTCACCTGGCGTCGAATTTAGGTGTTGTAGAGCTCACTGTAGGGCTCTACAGCGTTATTGACCCGTTTTATGATAAAGTTATCTGGGACGTAGGACATCAGTGCTACGCGCACAAACTGCTGACAGGCAGGGACGATTCGTTTGACACGCTCCGGTCGTCAGGCGGGATCAGCGGCTTTCCGATGAGTTCTGAAAGCCCTGCCGATTGTTTTGAAACGGGGCACAGTTCCACGTCTGTTTCTGCAGCGGCAGGGTTTGCGAGGGCAAGGCGGCTTTCCGGAGGTGACTGGCGTATCTGTGCCGTTATCGGTGACGGTGCGTTCGGCAGCGGAATGGTTTTCGAGGCGCTCAACGACGCAGGCCAGCTTACGGACAATATCACCGTCATCCTGAACGACAACGGCATGTCTATCTCTCCGAACGTCGGTGCGTTTCACCGCTATCTGATCAGGCTCCGCTCGGGCCGCAGGTACATTAAAGCCAAAAGCCGCGTAAAGAGAGCGCTGGATAAAATGGGCGGATTCGGCCGGTTTGTTGAACGGCGTATGGAACGCGTAAAAGGATATATGCGTTCGGCGGTCGTTCCGGAGGGCGAACTTTTTACGGATCTTGGCTGGAAATATATCGGTCCGATCGACGGCCACGATGTCAGTGCGGTCGAAGATGCGGTGCAGAAAGCCGAACTGATCGGCGGACCGGTCATTATCCACGCGATAACTAAAAAGGGACACGGGTACGCTCCCGCTGAAGAGAATCCTTCAGCCTTCCACGGAGTCGGTCCTGCTTCTGATTTGGCCGCTCCGGCACGCGGATCATTCTCGGAATGCCTCGGAAAAACGCTATGCGAATTAGGAGCGGAAAACGGGAAGATCGTTGCCGTCTGTGCGGCAATGGTAGGCGGTACAGGCCTTATGCCTTTCGCCGAAGCGTTCCCCGAAAGATACTTCGACGTGGGCATCGCGGAGGAGCACGCCGTAACTATGTCGGCGGCAATGGCTAAAACAGGCCTGAAGCCCTTTATTTGCCTTTATTCGACGTTTTCGCAGCGCGCATATGATCAGATACTCCATGACATTGCCCTGCCCGGAAACGCCGCTGTGCTGTGCCTGGACAGGGGAGGTGCTTCGGGCCGCGACGGACGGACGCACCAGGGGATATACGACCTGGCGTTCATGAACACGATGCCGGGATTCATTCTCGCCGCGCCGTGTGATACGAACGAACTGAAAGCGATGGCACGGCTCGCATCAGTTTCGGATAAACCTTTTGCCCTGCGCTACCCGGCGAAAGTGCCGGCGGGAGCATTGACGGCAGCGTCTCCCTGTGAAGTGGAGACCGGTAAAGGTGTCATCGCTTTTGAATCTAAAAATGACCTTCCGGTCAGAGCGCTGTTTATAACTCTCGGCGTAACCGTATTCGAAGCCGTGAAAGCCGCGGAGCTCCTCGAAAGTAAAGGATACGGAGCTGTCGTGTTCAACGCGCGCTTTTTAAAACCGATCGACAGGGATGCTGTTATAAGACTTTTGAGAGATTACCCTGACAGCGCAGTAGTTACTGCAGAAGATGGTATCAAAGCGGGAGGATTCGGCGAGCAGGTCATGAGGATCGCTGCCGAAGAAGGGCTTTGCGCGGACAGAATCATTATTTCCGGTTTTCCGGACGTGCCCGTCGGTCACGCCTCGGTAGCGGAAATATACAGGGAATTCGGGCTTGACGGAGAGTCGCTGGCAAAGGCTTGCCTAGAACGTATCGAAAGGGCAGGTGAGTGCTCGTGAGGCTCGATGTGTATCTGTCCGAAAAGGGGATATATAAGAGCCGGACAAGGGCGCAGGAGGCTGTTAAGGTGGGCTGCGTTTCTGTTGGCGGGAAGACAGTTAATAAGCCTTCTTTAGAGATCGGCGAAGCTGATTTCGAAAAAATCGTTTGTCTGCCTGATCCGCTCGGATACGTCGGAAGGGGAGCGCTGAAACTTGAATATGCTTTTGAGCGTTTCGAAATAGATGTTTCGGGCCTGCGCTGTATCGATATCGGCGCTTCGACAGGCGGTTTTACACAGGTAATGCTCATGCACGGGGCAGCGGAGGTCACGGCAGTGGACGTTGGCCGCGGCCAGCTCGACGCATCGCTCGTGTTGGATCCGAGAGTCGTGAATCTGGAGAACACAGACGTGCGTTCATTAACTTCTCCGGAGCCTTTTGATTTCCTTTCGATGGACGTTTCATTCATTTCGGTCACGCTCTTAAAAGAGAAAGCTGCCGAGCTGCTCAGACGAGGCGGCAATGCCGTTATCCTTTTCAAACCTCAGTTCGAGGTAGGCAGGCGTTTCGTCGGCAAGGGCGGCATCGTTAAGTCACGCGAGGCTGCGGAGGGGGCAATGGACCGTGCGATTTCTGCTTTTGTTTCGTGTGGCTTCAAACTTTTGGGCAAGGACGTGTCTCCCGTTAAAGGAGGCGACGGCAATACCGAATATTTGCTTTATTTCAGAAAAGCATTTTGAAAGGCGGGTCTCTTATGATACGAACAGGAAAACTGATAATCAGAGTCATCCTTGTATTAATGCTGTTGCCGGCGATGCTGGCCGGATCTGTATTGACCGTGCGAGCGGCTGAAAGCGGCGCCGGTAAAGCCGTACCTGAACTGTACGGCGGAGTAGACGGACTCGGAAGGGTATTGCCCACGTCCGGAAGCGAAACCGCCGAACGAACAAATAAAGCACGCTACGTAGGTATGTTTTACTGGGACTGGCACCGCTTTTTCAGCGTGCACCTTCCAATGAACATCACCGAGATCATCTCGGCTCATCCGGAAGCTGCCAACGATTTCAGCCACGAGGCCTGGGGCGGCCGTGACAGCGGCACACCGTATTTCTGGAACGAACCGATATACGGCTATTATTCTTCAGGCGATGAATACGTTATAAGGAAGCAGGTCGAACTGATCGCGAACGCGGGCGTTGACGTGCTCTTCTTCGACTGCACTAACGGCACTGAGCTGTACACCGGCGAATTCAAAACGATCGTTCGCGTCTTTGAGCAGGCAGCGGCAGAGGGAATAAATGTTCCGAAACTTGCGTTTATGCTCAACATAAATCCAAACACGATGTATGATAATAACCCAATCGAGCTCAAGCAGCTTTACCGCAATATCTACGGCAAAGAAATAGGAAAAGATTTCTGGTTTTACTGGGAAGGGAAGCCGCTCGTATTGTCGGCGGCCGATTGCCTTGATCCGGTAAAAGATAAGCAGATCCTTGACTTTTTCACATTCCGCCGCAGCGATGATTCGTTCTTTACTGCTGACACGTCGATCGATGACAATATCTGGGGCTGGCTTTCTGTCTATCCTCAGACGCGCTACGGCGTGCGACCGGACGGTTCGGTCGAGGAGATGGCTGTGGGCGTGTCGCAGAACGCAAACGAGTTCGGAATGAAAGGTTCTGCCGATCAGAAGTACGGTCTTACCGCAATGAATGATCCGAGAGGAACGGTGCACGGCCGCGCGTACACGGAAGGCGATTATACATATTCATACCTGACCGATAACGGCATAAGATCCGTTTCGTCCGGCAGTTCGGACGCGTTGTTTTTCGGATTGAATTTCCAGCAGCAGTGGGACCTCGCGATCGAGACCGATCCGGATATAGTATTTGTTACGGGCTGGAACGAGTGGATCGCCGGGCGCTGGGACAAGTGGGGCGGCGGTGATGCTATTACGGAGAATGCTTTTCCTGACGAGTACACCGACGAATTCAGCCGCGATATAGAGCCTTCAAAAGGAGCGCTGAAAGATTACTATTATTACCAGCTCGTCGCAAACATCCGCCGCTATAAAGGCGTGGCTGAGACGCCGTTATATCCCGAAAAACACACGATCGATATTGACGGCTCGCCTGACGCGTGGGACCGGGTCAATGTCGAGTTTACGCATTATACCGGGAACACCCGCAAGCGCAGCACCGTCGGGTACAAAGGAGTAAAGTTTGACACTGACACGATGCGAAACGATATTGTCAGCACGAAGGTCGCGTACGATGACGTAAATGTCTATTTTATGGTCAGGACTGTCGATCCGCTTTCTTCTCCCGACGGCGAAGCGTGGATGAGGCTCCTTCTGCGCACGCGCTCGGGCGGTGAGACGTGGGAAGGTTTCGACTATATCATAAACCGTGTTTCGCCCTCTGCTCCGGACTCTTCGGGTGCGGGAACGGCCGTGCTCGAAAAGAGTACGGGAGGCTGGAACTGGAATACAGCCGGAAGCGTTAAATACCGTGTTTCGGACAATATTCTCATGCTTGAGGTCCCGCGGGCTCTCATCGGTCTTACGGACCGTCCGGTCAACATCGAGTTCAAGTGGTCGGACAATATGCAGTCCGACGGCGATATTATGGACTTCTATCTGTCAGGAGACGTTGCCCCCGGCGGCCGCTTTACTTTCGTGTTCAATACAGAGAAGGTCGATGATCAGTATCCCGATGACGAACCGCAGAATACGCCGGATAACGGGACTGACGATTATTCGGGCAATTCCGGTAAAAAGAGCGGTTCCGGCCTTCCGGCTTACGTCTGGATCGGTATCATCGCAGCGGTTTTAGCGCTGGCGGCAATGATCGCTGTGGTTATTAAGAGCAAAAAGAAGCAGGGAAGTGAATGACCGCAAAAAGCTCTGTGATTCAATTTTAAAATTTCCTCTTGCGCTTGTTTGAATTATATGGTAGAATGCACTTCGCCTGCGGGAAACCGGGGTATGTCATAAAGCATTCGGAAGTATAGCTCAGCTGGTTAGAGCATTCGCTTGACGTGCGAAAGGTCCAGAGTTCGAATCTCTTTACTTCCACCAGAAAGAGGACCGCATCCTGAAACGGGAAGCGGTCCTTTGATTTTGCTGTTTAAACTATTCTGCAAAGACGAACGAACCGACGGGTTATTAACGCACGTCCTTCAGTTTCTTGCGCAGCTCGCTGTTAAGCTCCTTGAAAAGGCCCTTAGGATTTACCTCATCGAGAAGAGCGGTGATCTTTTTGATCGAAGCGTCAGAAAGCTCTTCGTTCCCGGTAATGTTTCTGAACTTTGTCCTGACGACGTAGTTTCTGATCGATGCGACAGATTCGCCGTCGGCAGCCATTTTCCTTGCAATGCTGCTCGAGTGTGCCAGCTTGATCAGATCTTTGTTAAGAAGATCATACGAGAACTTGCCTGACTTATCGGTGTACGCGCTCAGTATGCATTTATATTCCTCGCTGCCGGCAACATCAGCTTCCTTTTTAAGCGCTTCGGCCTCTTCTTTCGTTTCCTTCGGGGCTTTAATATCCTTTAAACGAACGCCTGACTGCTTTTTATACGGCATACCGGCCGTAAGTGCGAGCGCTTCTTTAAATGCTTCCTCGGGGAACAGTTTTTTATTCGTGTTTTCCGAAACGATCGGCTCACCGGAAGTTTTGCTGACGGAGGCAATGCCGGGCTGGGTGTTTTCCGTGCGGAGGATGATTATGCCTGATCCGCCCGCGGTCAGTTTCTGTCTGTATGCCCATGCGGGAATAACTGTGAGTTTTACGACGTCTGTTCTGATCATATCTGTTATGCTCCTTTATTTGATTTGATTAATTATATCGCCTTACGTCCGAAAATAAAAGACTTTTTTGAACGTCGCGGATTTAAATAGTTAGTTCCGGTTTTAACACCGAAGCAGAAATTAGTGTAAGAAAAGTGTATACTCTTTCCTGGTGTTCTCGTATGGAAGGAGGAAAATAACATGAAACATTTTGAACACCTAAATTTTGAGCAAA
>JAGADO010000003.1 GCA_017613535.1 Clostridia bacterium
AAGAGCGGCGAGACGCTCAAATTCACCGAGCTCCATCTGTACCAGAACTGGGGCAAATTCGCGCTGAAACAGATCTCGTCGATACAGTTCTTCATCGGATACTACCACATGTCAACGGGCGTCACCGAGTCCAACTGCATTGCGCCATATTATGTGTACGGAAAGGACGGCTGGACGCTTCCGGACTTCCGCGGATGCAGCGGCGCTATGTGGAGCACACAGCCTCAATTCACGTCCGTAGGCATACACAAGTGGCTGTCATTCACGGACGCTGAAGGCAGCACGTACCAGAGCGAATACACGGGCACCGACCTTAAATCGTACGGCCCCACGTACGCGGATATAGACTACAGCTACGTATCGGACGAAGGCTCGTACAAATACACTCTGCGCCACGTGGAATTCCCGCAGAACGACGAAAACCGCACGTATTACACGATCTCCGTCGAATTCCTGAAAGACCTCACCGTGAACGACTTCCGGAACACGTTCACGCTGCTCCAGTGCAACAGCCGCGACAATAATTTCCAGTATTTCGCGTATCTGGATGCGAACGGAAACGAACAGACGGTCGAGCTTCCGACCGAGGGTAAGGTCAATGCGGCATACAGCCTCAACAAGGGCAGTTTCTACTACTGCATCTACGGCGCGAAGGGCAAATCCGGCACGGACGTCATGAACTACGCGCTCATCCTGCGCTCGGCCGAGATCACGGTCGGGGGGAAGGCGCTCGATCCGAAATTCTCCGTCAGGTATTCGTTTAACGGCGGTCTGGATAACCTCGCGCTCACGCTCGACGAGGACAAGCTCGCGTTCAAAAAAGGCGATACTATGACGCTCAACGTGATACTGCTGCCGTTCGGAAACAAGACCGAAAAAGGCGCTTACCACGCCCGGTACGTGTACGAAGATTCGGTGATGCATCCGGTGAACGTGACCGCTTCTCTCGGCACCGTGATACCAGATACGTACATCCCGAGAGTCGAGGCCGTGGACAATGCAGCGGAGTTTACCGTTTCCGGTTCCCGCAACCGAAATACCGTCGTCGTGTCCGGTTTCGACGTTTTGGCGAGACCGAAGATATACGTTAAGAACGGCTCGGATCTGACCGAGTACGTGTACAACGTGGAGGAGTACGACGGGTACCAGGTGGCGCTCAAACCGGACGGCTCGTACGAATATTCGTTCGTGTACGAGATCGCGGATCCTTCCGATTCGGTCACGTTCAGGATTGAGGTCTCGAAATAAAAGCGTGAAAAGAGGATTATAAAATGCTTAAGATCACTGAAATTTTGCTTGACGGCACCCCGCTTAAAAAGACGGCCAGGTACCGCCTGACCTCGCATTGCCGCCCGGTATTCGGCTGGCGCGTCGAGAGCGACAGGACCGATAACCGCACCGCCTCGTTCCGCATCACTATTTCATCTCTCAAGGGCCAGATCTGGGATTCGTACGTGCAGAAAAACGCGGAAACGTGCAGGTATTCAGGACCTGAATTGCCCGAATTCACCGAACTGTACGTTCACCTGGAGATCGTTGATGCGTGCGGCGAAAAGGCCGAATTCGACGATTGGTTTTACAGCTTCACGAAAGAGCCGGACTCTCCGTGGATCAAGGCGGAAGATACCGTAAAAAGGCGCCCGGTGAAGTTCTTTAAAAAGCTCACGCTCAGCGGTATCCCTGCGCACGCGATGGCACTGTATTGCGGCATCGGATACAGCGCGTTTTATATCAACGGCGTCCGGGTCAATAACGCGCTTCTGGACCCCGCTTTCACCGATTTCAGCAAGCGCTGCGAGTTCGTGTTCGAGGAAGGCTTCGAAAAACTATTCAGGACAGGGGACAATGAGATCGCGTTCGTCGTTGCCGACGGCTACCGGAATTTCGACAGCCCGTTCCTGATCGGCGAGCTCGGCTTCCCGAGGCCCCGGTTCGACGGCGACAATATGCTGAGCGCCGAACTTGTATTGACCGACAAATACGATAATAACATCCGGATATTGACCGGCGAAGACTGGCAATGGTCCTATACCGGGACCGTTTCGTCGAGCGTGTACGACGGTGAGATTTACGACGCCAGAGAGGCTTCCGGCTCAGAGCCAAATCCGGTCACGCTTTGCGAAAAACCGTGCGAAAAAGCGGCGATAATGACGATCCCGCCTGTCACGAAACACGAAATATATACCCCTGTGGATATATTCATGACCGGTAAAAAGGCCGGAGAAGGGAGAGGCGCGACGTCAACGTTGACCGATTACGTGATCGATTTCGGGCAGAACATTGCGGGCGTGGTCAAACTTATATTGCCCCGTGACCCGGAACCCGGCCGCACGATCGAAATACGCTTCTCGGAAGTGCTTGACGACGACTTTGACCTGTACACCGCGCCGCTCAGAAAGGCCCGGGCAACAGACGTATACATCTGCGCCGGTGACGGTTCTGACCCGGATTCGTGGACGCCTGAATTTACGTATCACGGCTTCAGATATTGCTCCGTTTCGGGCTACGGCGAAGTGCTCACTGCGGATAAGATCTGCGCTTTTGCGATATACACGGATCTGGACCGGACGGGCGATTTCAGGTGCGGGAACCCGATGCTGAACGCGATCCACAAGGCCTGCGTGCAGACCGAAAAGGCAAATATACACTCTATATTGACCGACTGCCCTCAGCGGGACGAGCGCATGGGCTGGATGAACGACGCCACGGTCAGATTCGAAGAAACGCCCTATAATTTCGAGATAAGCCGCATATTCCCGAAAGTTGTCCGGGATATTTGCGACGCCCAGGACGAGGCGGGAAGGATCACCTGCACCGCGCCTTTCGTGATCGGCTGCCGCCCGGCGGATCCGGTGTGTTCCTCTTTCCTTGTGGCCGGTGCCGAGTATTACCGGCGCACGGGGGACGTGTCCTTCATTTCCGCCCATTACGATAACTGGCGCCGCTGGGAGGAATACCTGCTCTCCCGCTCGGATGACTATATCGTGAATTACACCTATTACGGCGACTGGGCCGGTCCGGCGGAAAGCTGCTGCTCGATGGAGGATGCCCGTTCCGTGTCTGTTCCCGGCACGCTGATGTCAACGGGTTATTCGTACTTTAACTGCCTGCGCCTGGCCGAGTTCGCCCAGGTGCTGGGGCTCACCGGTGACGTGGGCAAATGGCTTGACCTGAGCCGCGAGATCCGCCGGGCCTTCCTGGACAAGTGGTACGATCCGGAAACGGGGAAGGTGGCAACGGGTTCTCAGGGCTGCCAGGCGTTCGCTTTGTGGCTCGGGATCTTGCCCGATGAAGACCGGCCTTTAGCGTTTTCCGTGCTCATGTCCGAACTCGAAGCGCATAATTACAAGCTCACGACCGGTAACCTGACCACGCGCTACCTGTTCGATATGCTTACCGAGTTCGGCGAGGTCGATGCCGTTATTCGCATTTTGCAGGACGATGCTTACCCGGGCTACGGCTTCATGCTCGAGAACGGGGCGACAACGATCTGGGAGCGTTTCGAACTTAAGAAGGACCCGGGCATGAACTCGCATAATCACCCGATGTACGCGAGCATTGACCGCTGGTTTTACGCCTATCTGCTGGGCATCCGCCCCGCGCTCCCCGGCGGCAGGGACTTCGTCATCCATCCGTATTTCCCGTCGGGCCTCTTAAGCGCCCAGGGCTGGTTCATGACTCCATTCGGCAAGCTTTCCGTGCGCTGGAAATATACTTACGGAAAGCGCCAGCTGTCTGTGTCCGTGCCCTTCGGTGTCAATTGCCTTATTGAGGCAGGAGGGATCAAAAGTCGGGTTGGATCAGGGGAGTACAGGTATATTTTACCTTAGTGAGAGTGGCAAATGGGAAATTGCAAATGAAAAATGAATAACCCTTTTTCTGAACGGCGAAGCCGAGTAGACAGTTAAGAATTTCGTTTGACCGAAATGCGGACTTTCAGTCATTATCGCATAAGACTCGAAATTCGTACTGTCACTCGGTTCGCCAACGAAATTCTTCGCATTGCTCACTGCTTCGCCGGTCGGAGAAATGGTAAAAAGGAAATGACAGGAATTATGGAGGCGGTATTATGAATCATAAAAAAACAGGAACGCGGACAATTCTGATGATATTGACGCTCGCGGTGCTTTCTGTGTTTGTGTTGTCCGCCGTACCGTCACGCGCGAACGAGCCGGCCGCGATCTCTGAAGATGCGATCCCCGAAGGCGCGATCATAGTGAGCGACCTTCCGGACATTGTCCACGAACTGATCGCCAGTCCGGGCATCACCGACGGAATAAATCAGGGCCTCGTGGGAGAGGATCCGAAAATGATCATCAACGGTCGGGAATACGCAAAAGGATTCTGCACGCACCCGATCTCGGCGTCGGAGCCTTCGGTTATTACGGCAGATATAAGCAAGTACAGCGGCGAATATCCGCTGTTCCACGTGCTGGCCGGTAAAGACTACACGACGGAAGGCGGCGGCGCAGGACATCCGGTCAGATTCGAGATCCTGGCAGACGGCGAAACGGTGTATACCAGTCAGGCTCTGGAATACGGGCAAACGGACGACGTATACGTTAACGTGAAGGGCGTAAGCGAACTTTCCATCGTCTGCTACGCCGCGGGACCGTTTGCATGGCTCACGACCAACTTCGTAAACGCTTTTTTATGCAGACCCGAAGACGGACCGGCCGCCACTCCGACCGCACAGCCCCCCGAAGAACCGACGGCAGACCCGGATCCGACGGGCGACCCGGGACCGACAGAAAAACCGGAGAAGGTGTTTGTCAGTGACGTTTCGGGAATCACCCACGAGCTGATCGATTCGGCCGGCA
>JAGADO010000047.1 GCA_017613535.1 Clostridia bacterium
ACTACCATACTCCTTAGCAAAAATTTAAAGAATAGTACAAAACTTCGAAATTCGTTTTGCACAGCGGAAAGTATACCATATCGGACTGTTTTATGCAAGAAAAAATCAAAACCGGGACGTAAAATAAATACGCCCCGGTTTTGAAACTAACGGGATAAATCCCGAAAGATATTATTTCTTCTTTTTAGCTTTCGAAACGATCAGAACGATCGCGAGTGCGAGAACGATCACGCCTGCAGCGATACCGATGATAAGACCTACATTAGCACCCTTCTTATCAGTTTTCTCATTATTCCCGCTGTTGTCCTTATCGCCCTGATTCTGCTCGCCGGAATTACCGCCGTTATCAGTAGGTTTTGCGGTTTCAGGAACATCCGTTGCCACCGGAGCAGCAGTCGCCTCGGTAGGTTTTTCTGTAGGCGTCTGAGTCGGAACAGGAGTTGCTTTCTGGTATGCAGAAAAGTCTCCGTTAAATTTCTGAGCTGCCTCTTTAGATTCGAAGAATGTGATCCACTCGATCTCAAGCGTGCCGCCTTCAGGAGCGTGGTCAAACACGTCGAATCGCATTCCTGTGAAGTAGTCACGGCAGCGTTTATTAGCCGAAAGATCGATCATAACAGTCTGCCACTCGAGCGTATTCTCATAATCGAATCTGAAATTGTTTCCGGCTTTCGCACCCGTGCTAGTCTCAGTGTAGAAGAAAATTTCTCCGACGAGCGGATCGGTTTCATCGCAGCGGCGCACTTTCATCAGCATGATCGGGTATTTCTCGACAAAGATTCCTTCCTCCATCGAAATATCGTTGAACATGAACTGTATCTGCGGGTCATCGGCGCTGCCGACAGAAAGCACGAGCCTGTCATCTTCAAAATCATGTTCGACAGCATTTAAAGTCGAAATAATGTAATCCCAATCCGGATCGTTGAATAAAATGGTGAAATCCATGTAAGGTTCATCGGAGCGGATCTCTTCGTTTGTTTCCGACTGAACTTCCGGCTTCGTGGGAGTTCCGAAGTAAGACTCTGGGTTTCCTACAAAAGTGATCCTGCTTCGAAGCGAGTACTGCTCATCAATATACCCGTCACAATAGAAGATCTGGTTCGGGGTAGGTTTGTCTGCCCAGATACCGGATGCCTGCCCAACTTCAGGCTCGTCAAGGAATACGATGTACTCACCCGGTACGAGAGGATTTTCTTCCGTGAAATCAAGGCTGAGCCACTGATTATCATCAAATTCGTCATAACGGACAGACGCGATAGGGTTCCCTGCGACAGTAGTCTCGTAATCTTTATCGAACTTGAAAAGAGACATAGTTAAGAATCCGCCGTTAGCCCTTGACCATGTCGGGCAGCATATCTCGATCTTAAGAGCGGGAGCAGTTATAACGAACTGAGCTCCGGCAGATCCGCCGTCAAAACTCGAAAGATCGATCGCCATTCCGGCATTATCACCGCCGAGATTGACTGTAAGATTTGTCTCTGCCTCTGCTACCTCTTCAGCAAAAACTCCAACGGGCAGCACCGCAGAAGTGATCATTATTGTCAATGCGACAATTATCAACAATACTTTTTTCATTTTCTCATTCCTTTCTGTTTCTTTAGTCAGCCGTTATCGCTGCTGTCAATAAGTTCCGTTCCTTTAAGTATCTTTGCGAGTTCCGAGTCGGGCCCGAGCACTACGATCTTCTCCCCGCTCTTTCCGGCTTCATCTCCGGCAGAGATAAGAGATGCGCGAAGTGCATCGAGCGATTTCATAAACGCGTAAAACTCCTGCTTTTCCGGAGTATCGTACGCTTCGGCAAGCAGCCTCATGTATTCCTGCTCGCCTTCCGCCACGATCGCCTCAGCCTGAGCCTGCGCGTCCGAAATGATAATATTAACGTTCTTATCAACGTCGTTGCGTTTCTTCTGGGCTTCCGCTTCGCCTTCGGCAATGTACGTCTGTTTGATCTTGTTACGTTCGGCGATCATGCGCTCGAATACAGCGGATTCATTCTCTCCGGGAAGGTCAAATCGTTTGATCTTCACGTCTGTAACTTCGATCCCGTACGGAATCGTGAGCGCTTTTACCTGCTCGAGCACGCGGTTGTTTAAATCGTTTTTACCGACGCTCTCCGAAAGCTGAATGATCGACTCCTGAGGCATTGTACCGATGATCGTCTTAAGCGCATTGTACGTAGATGCGTCAAGACGGCTGAGCGCTTCGGCGTTCGTTCCGAGCGTCCTGTAAAACAGCAGCGGATCATCGATTTTCCATAATACGTAACTGTCAACGCTCATTGCCTTCGAGTCGGACGTGAGTACGTCGGATTCGGGCAGATCGTAGAGCTGCACGTTATTCTTCATCTTTTTAACGCTGTCAATAAACGGCACTTTAAAGTGAAGGCCTGCGTCTGATACAACGTATTCAACTTTCGAAAACCGCAGCAAAAGCGCGTATTCGTCTTCATTGACAGTGTAGAACGCATTAAGCAGGCAGATAAAAAGGAAGATTCCTAAAGCGATCAGAAAAATTTTCAAACCTTTTTTCATGTTGTCCGCCTCCTTTCACGCAAGTTTATCGAGCGGGAGGAACGTCTGTGTATTGCCGTCGTCCGTCATAATGATCAGTTTAACGTCTTTTAATACTTCCTCGAGCATCTCGTAATACATGCGTCGCTTGGTGATATCCGGATTCAGAATGTATTCGCTGTACATCGCTTCGAACATTGCGACGCGTTCTTTTGCTTCGTTTATTCTGTTCTGCTTTCTGTACTGAGCATCCTGAAGGAGTTTATCGGCCTGTGCCTCTGCTTTGGGGATCTCAGCATTCTCGTAAGCCTGAGCTTCGTTGATCGCTGTCTCCTTTCCCTGCTTCGCGGTTTCTACTGCTTTAAACGCCTGCGAAACTGCTTCATTGGGAGCTTCGGCATCCTGGATCTTTACGCTCTCGAGCGTGATTCCGAAATCGTACTCCTGAAGTTCCTTGTAGATCGACTCTTTGATCTCGCCCTGGATGGCATTTTTCTGAGTCGTAAGTACGTCGTCAACGCCGTACGATCCTACCACCGTTCTGATCTGTGACTGGACAAGGCTCTTAAGGATCGCTTCGGGATCAACGCTGCTGTACAGATATTTTTCGGGGTTCGAAATTCTGTACTCTACGAAGAAATCGACGTTGACAATGTTAAAATCGCCCGTGATCATCTTGCTTTCGTTGTCAACGCTCACCGTCGAGCCGTTTTCAAGCGTTTTGAAACCTATCTCGACTTTTTTGATCACATTGACCTCGAGCTTATGCACGCGCTGGATGCCGAACGGAGCTTTGAAATGCATTCCTGCCTCGTCAACGACAGCCGTTACTTTGCCGAACGTTACGACGACCGCGCTTTCTGTCTCTTTTACCGTATACCAGCACGACGATAGCACGATCAGCGCGATTACAATAACGATCAGCAGCGGTACAAACTTTTTGATCTTCTTTTTAGTTTCAGGCGTGATCTTTTTAAATGGATTTTCAACTACCGTGTATGTTGTGCCCAATTCATCTCTCCCCTTCTTAAATAGAATTAATTCTGATCCCGAAAAAACGGGAAGTATTATCTGCCATCTTATTTGCAAATTCCTCTTCGCTCATTCCCAGACGCATCGCAAGTGCCGGATAAATGTAGCGCAGGTTTAGCGAGTCATTTCTTGTGCCGCGTACCGGTTCCGGTGCCATATACGGAGAATCGGTCTCCGGAAGAATGAATCCGGAAGGAATCGTTTTCAATACGCTGTCGAACTTTTTTGCATTTTTAAATGTCACCGCTCCGCCGAACGAAAAATAACAGCCGTATTTCAGCAGCAGTTCGGCATATTCGGCACTTCCGGAATAGCAGTGATATAATACTTTTCCTTTAAATGCACCTTCATCAAGCAGCACTTCAAACGTATCCTGATGAGCTTCTCTGTCGTGAACGATCAGCGGAAGTCCGTATTTAAGCGCCATACGGATATTTTTTCTGAAGTTGGTTATCTGAACGTCTCGCGGCGAAAAATCGTAATGATAATCAAGCCCCGTCTCACCGACGGCTGCGATCTTTTTGCTGCCTTCAGCCGCATCTTTTTCGATAAGCGCGGCGATATCGTCATAATCTGAATCGTGCGCTTCGGAGGCATTGTGCGGATGGATACCGACGGCACAATAATAATTGCTGTTTAATGATGCGAGTTCAGTGACCCGGTATGAAGATTTAAGGTCGATCGCGGGGTCAATAATAAAGATCACGCCTGATTCAAACAATGATCCGATAAGCGTTTGACGGTCGCCGTCAAATGCTTCATCGGAATAATGTGCGTGTGTATCTATATACCCGGTCAATGAGTTTCTCCTTCCGGTTCGAAGTTACTCCGGTGCATAAATATTAAGCAGTTTAATAAAGTACGTTTCCCGCACTTGAGCAAATGCTCTCCATTGATCGAAATATTCCTTCCAGCCTTCGATCCCTACGCCGAAATACAGAGAATAAAGATCCATATCTAGCGTGATATCATTGAGCGCCTCATCGATCCGCCGTGTAAGATGTTCCGGATTAAGCGTTTCGACAACGTCAAAGCAGCATTGCCTGAATATTGCCCTAAACTCGGCATTCTTAAGAAGGTTTCTCAGAACAGGACCGATGCACGGCTCGCCATTATACAGACCGTCATTTAAAGTTCTGGAGAATGAATCTGTTTCCGGATCTGTCAGTCCGAAATCAAGATCTTTAAGGACAAATCTCCAGCGTCCGTCCATCGCTTCAACGGAAGAGTTTTCCGGTCCGAAATATTTCCAGACAAGTACGTTATTATGCGGCCAGTCGAGATTCACGATAAATATCTGATACGCCATATATCTGCAGAAGTTTTCGACGTCAATGACTTCGCTTATCCTGCTCATGCCAGATTTACCCGAAAAGTCATTGTAGATCAGATAATTCATATCGGCTATAAACGATTGGAACTGTTCAGGCGTACCGCTTTCCTGCTTATATCTGAAAAGATACTGATCGGACCTGATAAGGAACGAAGCGACGTTGTTCTTATTAACGAAATAATGGTCTTCCATATATTCAGCGTCTAGCGACTCATGGAGGCACATTATCGAATAATACTTACCGTTAAAGAAAACTACGGCGTTTCGGCCTTCCTGATAATCGACACCGACTTCGCCTCCGAGTTTATGAAGCAGCTGATCGCGTACCATCGTGCCGCCGATATCGTTTCTGGGGTTTCTTAGCACAAGCTTCTTAAAAGACGTGATCTGCTCTCCGTTAATATCTTTGGCGCCTTCAAAGAAAGCATAATTAAACCGGTCGTTTCCGTCATACCCTGTGCCGGCAATCAGCTTTAGCGATTTGACCTGTGCCCCGCGGCTAGTTCCGCCCGCGACCCGTACGCCGCAAATCTGCGAAAGGACAAGCGATCCGTCGCTTTCAAAGAAATCCACATGAGCAAGACGCTCCCATTCAACGCCGCGCTGATTGTAATTTCTCGGAGTCCACGGATCGTCCTGAATACCTTTTGCCTTTGCCTCATCGTACTTTTTACCGCTGATGAAAATGCCTCGCTCATAATCGTAAAGCAGGTCGTCGTCAACAGTTATCGATACCAGCATCGATCCGAACAGATCGCTGAAGCTTTTATCTCCTTCGCGGCTTCCAAGAATATAAGTGAAATGCTGTATCGGGCTTTTAATTACGTTGTTTTTATAGATCGCCGCTTTCACCGTAACGACAACAGACGAAAAACCGCTGTAGTTTACCAGGTCAAGAGGTTTGCTGTAGCAGTATGTTTTCATTCTGCCTTCTTTCGAATTAAACAGCATGATATTGTAATAGTCTCTGGTTTCGGTATCGAGGGTCGCAGGATCGGGATCTTTTCCGCCGATATAATAATAAGTTTCTCCAGTCGGTGCGGACCTGCCGTCAGTCATGCTTCTCGACGAAGAAACCGTTACCGTATAATAAATGTCGTACCCTTCGGGAGGATACATTTCCAGATTGATTGCGGAAGGATAGAAACCGGACGAGTGAGATACATAAACCTGTGAAATATCCGGACCTGTCCCGGCTGAAGGAATATCATCGGTTATATTCTGAGGTTCAGCTGCATCGTGAGCGGAAACCATGACGAGCTGGACGAACCAGAATACGGCAAGGCTCAGTACGCTGATTATTATGATAGCTGAACATAGCATTATCTTTTTATTGTTATTCATCTTCGTGCCAGCCTTAAATCTGTCCGGCTTTATATCCGGTCAAGTATCGTAATTTCGGTGCTTTCAGTTAAGATCGGATCAGTCTGATCTTTCGTTTGATTTTACCACATGCGGCTTTAAAGGGCAATTATTTTTTACCGCGGTGCTCCGTCAGGGCCGGATGCGCGCCATCATTTTATCAGATATCTGATCACTTCTGAAGCGCACAGGATGCCCTCAGCGGCCGGTGAATACGAAATACTTGAAACTACTCTTCTGCCGTCCGGAAATGCGTTTAAAGGCGCGTCAGGGCTGTTTTTGCTGATAACGCAAAGAACATCATTGACGATGCCCTCTTTACGAAGCGACTGACGCAAAACCCGCGCCAGAGGATCGCCCGAAGTTGAGAAGAGATCGCAGACAATAAACTCCGGAGAGCATGATCTGTTGCCCGCACCCATACATGATATAACCGGAACGTTCGCGTTTCGCGCTTTTACAATGATCTTAACTTTTGCTTTTACGTCGTCAATGCAGTCGATTATATAGTCATACGACGAAAAGTCGAGTTCATTATCAGGAAAACCGTCTCGGCCGTAAAATGAATTGACCGTTCTGATATCGATATCAGGATTTATATCGAGCGCCCTTGCACGAAAAACATCCGTCTTATATTGTCCCACCGTTGACCTTAACGCTAATATCTGACGGTTCAGATTGCTGAGAGATACGGTATCGCCGTCAACGCCCATAATATGCCCTATTCCGGCCCGTACGAGCGCTTCGGCGCAATACCCGCCTACACCGCCCAGTCCGAACAGAAGTACGTTTTTTTCGGCAAGCAGCGCGGTTTTTTCGGCTCCGATCAGTAATTCGGTTCTTTCGTTAAAATCAAACATAACTTATCTTTTTTTCTTCGTTGTTCTGCTTTTTTTAACTGTTCCGGTATAGCTGGAACAATGCTCTTTGATGCAGCAGTTTTCACAGTCCGGTCGTCCCGCCACACAAGTGTTTCTGCCGTGAGTGATAAGCAGATGCGACAGCGCGAGTGCATCTGATGCTTTTTCATCATCGGGCGGGATCAGTTTACGCAGATCGCGTTCGATCGCTTCAGGTGTGGTGCTTTCGGAAATGCCTATAAGGTGCCAGATCCTTTTTACATGCGTATCGATCACGTATGCTGGCTCTTTATACCATTCACCCATCACGAGGTTCGCGGTCTTTCTGCCTGTACCCGCCAATTTGACCATATCGTCAAGGTTATCCGGAACGTTTCCATTAAAATCGTCCAGGATCGACTGAGCACATTTTTTTATGTTCGCTGCTTTCGAGTGATAAAGGCCGCATGACCGGATCGTGTCTTCAAGGTCGCTGATATCTGCCGCGGCAAGTGAAGCTGCATCAGGGTATTTCGCGAACAATACAGGCGTGACTTTATTAACCCTGACGTCGGTGCATTGTGCGGACAATATCGTGCTCACGAGCAGCTGTATGGCAGAATCAAATCTGAGTCCGCATCTGTCTCCGTCGGGATAGCGTTCTCTCAAAAGTGAAATGATCTCATCAAGTTCTTTCCGTTCCATAATCCGGTACCGAATAATCAATAAATCATGCCGCGGTAAGTTTTACTTTAAACTCGTAGTATTTTCCGTCCGAAGTTCGGTAAACCTTGAATGTTACTTCGTCATCGGGAGCGAATTTGAGAAGATATGTGCGAAGGCTTGTATAATCAAGCGTTTCTTTTCCGTTTATCGAGCAAATAATATCTCCAGCAATGATCCCGGCTTTACCGGCGCCTGATCCTTCCGAGACTTCGACAACGAAAGCACCGATAGGCCAGCCGTTATCCTCCGCATCTCTCCAGCCGTAGCGAGTGTCGATCGTTACGCCCAGGAGCGGTTTAACGTATTTTCCGTACTTTCTGAACGAATCAATCAGACGCGCGGCAGTATTAGAAGAAATCGCGAAAGCCATATTTTCGTAATTATCAGCGACGATCTTAATAACGCTTATACCGACGAGCTGACCGGAGCTGTTGACGACCGCACCGCCGCTGTTGCCTGGGTTTATAGGAGCAGTCATCTGGATCATATCGTAGAGCGTTGCCCCGGAGTCGGATGAAACGACCGTTCTTTTTAGTCCGCTTATGATTCCGTCGCATACCGAACCCATAAAGTCAAGTCCGCCGGGACTTCCGATCGCGATAACCGACTCGCCTACCGTTAATTTATCCGAATCGAAGAATTCTATCGGTTTGAGGTCTGTTTTGTTGATTTTTATTAGTGCGAGGTCAAATTCGGCGTCGAAGCCTATGATCGATACTGCTTCGTACGGGCGCGAAAGAGGGCTGTCGAAATAGACGTAAATCGTATTCCCCTCAGCAATTCCGCGCGTGTTCGTGTCAATAACCGAACTTAGCACGTGGTAGTTTGTAAGTATTTCTCCGCTATCTGATACGACTATGCCTGCGCCTTGAGAAATTGAAGTTTCGGTCAATGCACCGTCAGATCCGATCGCTGTTTTTGCGGTGACGATCGCGACAACAGACGGCGATGCTTTTGCATAAGCTGCCGAGGCAGAGAATTCACCTTCTACATTTATCGTCACGTCCGAACCGGGCGCTATCTCGGTATCCCCTATTTTAGCAGGATTACTCGTGCGGCCTGAATCTGACATCGTTGAAGCATATTTTTTTGCAAGCGTGGCGAAAAGACTCGAATCTCTTGTCGGGAACAGAAAAACGAACGCAGTCAGGAGCGCGAAGCAAAGTACGGAAGAAAGCACTGCTGCTATTATAGCGGCGCCAACCTTTTTACGCGGTCCGTGTTCTTCTTCATACTTCTTAATTCTGGCCGCACGCTCTTCTTCTTTAAGTGCCTTGTACTCCGCTTTCGCTCTAATAAGAGATGCTTTCAGATTAGCTTCATTTGCCTGCTCAGCCTGTACTCCGTCCGTCGCTTCGGGAGATGTTATAGGAGCAGTATCGTAGCTTAGTATGTCGGCAATATTATGCGTGATAAAAACAGGCTCCTGATTTTCGGGAGCAGGTTCCGGAACGCGGTCAATATCTATACTGTCATTTTCGATTTTATTGACCGTATCATTCAGATTCTCATTCAACAGATTATCATCCATAATTATCCCTCATTACTTAGCAACAAATTTATATCCTTTGCCCCATACCGTCCTGATCGTCCATCTGGCGGAAGTGCCGTCGATCTTGTCGCGGATACGTTTTACATGAATGTCAACAGTCCTTGTGCCGCCGAAATAGTCGTACCCCCAGACGCGGTCAAGCAGATCTGATCTCGTGAAGATCGTATCTGGCTGAGACGCGAGGCAGTATAAAAGTTCGATCTCTTTCGGAGGCATATGGACTTCTTTACCGTTAACACTGACGGTAAAACTGTTTTTATCTATAACGATTCCCTTATATTCAATTATATTCTGCATCTTTGACTCATTAACGTCATTGGAAATGTATGAATTAGAAGTATGCGAAATGGCGTTTTTTACTCTTGCGACAAGCTCTCTCAGATTGAAGGGCTTGCGGATATAATCGTCCGCCCCGATCTCGAGCGACAGGACAACGTCTACCGGGTCGGTTATCTGACTTAATACGATCACGGGGATGTGAGGGTGTTCTTTTTTGATGCACCTGAGCATTTCGATACCGTCGATCTGTTCAGAGAACAGGAGTTCGGTAATGATGAGGTCGACAATATTCTCCTTAAGGTAATCATATACTGCGAATGGGTCGGCAATGTGTACAATTTCAAAAGAATGCATGTATCCGGATGCGTTAATATCATCAATTACGTCGCTGCCATTGTCAATAAGCAATATTTTGTAACGC
>JAGADO010000048.1 GCA_017613535.1 Clostridia bacterium
AAATTACAACGATCTCGGCGCTTCCGCGGAGGTCTCCGGCGCGACTGCGAAGGAATGGGTAAAAGACCTTCAATCCATGGGGATCATTTTTCTGCTTGAGCCGTATGCTTCCAATGAACTCAAGCGGCTGACGAAAGCATCCAAGCTGTATTTTTGCGATACCGGCCTGTGCGCTTACCTTTCTTCGTGGACGTCAAGGGACGTGCTGATGAACGGCGCGGCGAGCGGACACTATTACGAGAATCACGTGATCGGCGAGCTGCTCCGCAACTACGCGTACGGCAGATCGAGAGCCGATCTCAATTTCTACCGGGACAACAAGATGAAGGAGATCGATCTGGTCATCGAAGAGAACGGGACCCTCCATCCGGTCGAGATCAAGAAGACCGCCTCGCCGGACAAAAGCGCCGTCAGGGCGTTTTCCGTTCTGAAGGGCGCGGAGCGCCCCGTGGGGGCCGGCGCCGTGATCTGCATGTCCGACATGGTGCTGCCGTTGGACGAAGGGAACCTCATCGTGCCGTCCGGCATCATCTGACGTTCGCCCGGACGGGCGGAGAACGGAGGAGGAACACATGGAGCGTGAGATCCTGCTGCTGGGAGACCCGCGGCTGTACGAGGTATCCGACGAGGTGAAGCCGGGGGAGCTCGCGGGGCTCGGGCCGGTCATCGAAGACATGTTCGACTGCATCCGCGGCATCCGCAGGCGGTACGGTTTCGGCCGGGCGATCGCGGCGCCGCAGATCGGCGTGAAAAAGCGGCTGATCTGCATGCTGACGGACCGGCCGTACGTGATCGTCAACCCGATCCTCGAATTCGTCGGGGACGAGACGATGGAGGTCATGGACGACTGCATGTCCTTCCCGGGGCTTCTTGTGCGCGTGCGCAGGTACAGGCACTGCGTGCTGCGGTACACGGACGAACACGGCACGCGGCAGGAGATGGCCATGGACGACGACATGGCGGAGCTGATCCAGCACGAGTACGATCATCTGGACGGGATCCTCGCCACCATGCGGGCGATCGACAGCCGGTCGTTTTACATGAAGAAGGCCCCGGAGGGGGCGTGAGGAAGCAGATACGGCAGATACAAAAACAGAGATCCCGCGCGGAAGCGCGGGGCCTTATTTTTTAGAGAAAGTATACAGTTGAAATGCTAATTGTTACTTATAGTCCGTTGTTATAAACACTACGGGCTGATATGCATATAGAAGAAAGGGGCCGATTATGATTACGGTTGATTTAGGTCAGCGAATAAAAGAACTGCGCGTCAGCAAGACGGGGCTCAGTCAGGAAAAACTGGCCCTGAAGATCGGGATGGACAGGACATATTACGCTTCCGTTGAAGCCGGCCGCCGCAACATTTCGATCGTAAATATTAAAAAGATTGCCGATGGACTTGGTGTCACATTAGCGCAGTTGTTTGAAGGCATGTAAAAAACGGAGTAGTTTCCATGGCAAAAAAAACACCGGAACAGATCAGTTATAACATGAAGCAAGTTAAGAACAAGGATTCTGTGATTGAGCTTGCACTTCGAAAAGAACTATGGAACCGGGGCTTGCACTATCGAAAAAACGTAAACCGGATTACTGGGCATCCGGATATCGCTTTTATTGGAAAGAAGATTGCCGTTTTCGTGGATAGCGAATTTTGGCATGGCTATGATTGGGAAGCTCGTAAGGCCGATTTCAAATCGCATCAAGAGTTTTGGGTACCGAAGATTGAGCGCAATATGCAACGGGATCAAGAAGTCAATGAAGCGCTTAAAGAGCAAGGATGGACGGTACTCCGTTTCTGGGGGAAAGAAATAAAAAAGAACGTATCGGGATGTGCCGATATTGTGGAAAGAGCGGTTAAGGGTATGAAAAAATACAAATCCATCGACCTGTTTGCCGGTATAGGTGGCATTCGCATGGGCTTCGATAGGGCATTCGGCAATGAAATCGAAACGGTTTTTGTCAGCGAATGGGATGAACCGGCACAAAAGACATATTTGGCAAACTTCAAAGAGCCCGCTGAAATCGCCGGTGACATTACAAAGATCGACGAAGCGGATATCCCGGAGTTTGATATTTGTCTAGCTGGTTTTCCTTGCCAGGCATTCAGCCTCGCTGGAAGGCATATGGGATTTGAAGATGATTACAAGGGCACTTGCCGCGGAACCCTTTTCCTTGATGTTGCGCGTATTTGCGAAAAGCACAAGCCGCGTGTGATCTTCTGCGAGAACGTAAAGGGATTGACGATTCACGACAAAGGAAGAACGTTCAAGATCATTTGCAAGACGTTCGAAGATCTCGGTTACAAGGTATTTTCGAAAATCCTCAATTCCAAGGATTTCGGTGTACCGCAAAACCGCGAGCGTATCTATATAGTTGCTTTCCGAAACGATATTGCACCCGAAACATTTGAGTTTCCTGAGAAGACAGATGATACGAAGCGTATCCGCGACATCATAGAAAAGGAACCTGTGCCCGCGAAGTATTACCTCAGCGAAGTGTATATCGAAACGCTTCGTAAACATAAAGCGCGCCATGAAGCAAAGGGGCACGGGTTCGGTTATGAGATCCGCGATTGGGATGATATTGCCGGCGCTATCGTGTGCGGTGGTATGGGCCGGGAACGCAACTTGGTGATCGATAAACGACAGACCGAATTGACACCCACAACGCATATCAAAGGCGAGATCAATAAAGAGGGCATTCGGAAAATGACCCCACGTGAATGGGCACGCCTGCAAGGATTTCCCGACACGTTCGAGTTGCCTTTAGCAGACGTACACCTTTACAAGCAGTTTGGGAACAGCGTAACGGTTAACGTTATCGAGGCTATTGCGTGTGAGATCAAAAAAGTACTTGAACATACATAAGAGGCGGTGCGCATGATAATCGGCAGCAAGAACAAAGGCGATTGGAGCGAGTTTTACGTCCTGCTGTATTTGCTCGGTACCGGACGGCTGTATGCCGCCGACGAGAAACTGCAACGCATGGATCGATACCATTTCCCGATAAAAAAGATTTACAGAAAAGAAGCCGCAGATGAGCGCATCGTTTTTGATCTGGGGACTGCCGGCTCTGTGGAAATCTATTTCAATGATGAATTCAAAAAACGTATCCCGGCGGATACTTTCCGCGGTTGGGCCCGTTCTTTTTTACCGCGAATAACGGCCGGCGTCGGTTCGTTTAGCATACCTGAAGCGGAAGAAAAACTGAATTCGATTTATTGCAAACGCCTGGCTGCACCGTCTACGGATATCACGGACATAAAGATGCAGTTGCATGATCCCATTACCGGCTTGGAGCAGATCATGGGGTTCAGCATTAAGTCTTATCTGGGTGGTGCTCCAACACTTCTCAATGCGTCCGGAGCGACGAATTTCGTTTATGAAATTATCGGGCTAAACGATCGTGATATCGAATCGATTAACGCCATAGAAACAAGAGCTAAGATACAAGAGCGAATTCAGGCAATTACTGCGAAAGGCGGAATTATTGTTTTTCGGAAGCCGGCAAGCAGTGTTTTTCTCGGTAATCTCATGATGATTGACAGCCTCATGGAGGAGATAATGGGGCATCTGATTCTTTATTCATATCAAACAAATGAACTGGATTGTACAAAGCTCATCAGGCATCTTGAGGAAGTCAACCCGATCGGATATCCGCGCAAAGGATATTATGGATATAAGTTTAAGAAGTTTCTCTGTGCGAAAGCTTTGGGCATGGATCCTGCCGAGGTTTGGAACGGTGTTGATGATGCAAACGGTGGGTATATAGTTGCGAAAACAGACGGAGAAGTAGTTGCGTATCATCTATATAACAGGGATAAATTCGAACAGTATTTGTTTGAAAATACTCGACTGGAGCGAGCGTCAACGGTAAAACACGACTATGCGAAGATTTATAAAGAGAAAGACAAGACATATATAAAGCTGAATTTACAAATACGCTTTAAAGAGAGATAGCAAGAAATTCTACTATCAAGGCTTTTAATTCCAAGATTTCAGCGAGAGGTTATTCATTTATGTCGCCAAGAAGAAATAATGATAGTGGGAACAAAGGAGAATGGAGTGAGCTTTTTGCGGCATTGCAAATAGTCGGAGAAAAACGCCTCTATATTGCTGATAACAATGGACAGAAGAATCCTTCCGAATGGTTAGAAGTTATAGAATTGATAAGACATGAAACAAAAGAACGAATTGTTACATACAAATATAATGAAAATAACGTTGATGTTATTGTATTGGTAAACAATGTATATATTATTTCTGTGCCAGCCAATGCGTTTTTACATGTGGCAGAACAACTAGCTGCTGAGATCAGAGATGGCCATGGTCGGGCATTTACCGTTAGTGATACGATCATTTCTTTTTTACGGCGAATTGAGATTAGAAGGAAAAAAGCTAATAGTAAAGATAAAAGCGATGTTTTTTTAAGCCTTAATGATCCACGTGCTGGCATAGAAAGGCGGCATATTGGTTTTTCAATAAAGTCAGCTTTAGGGAAAGACCCCACTTTGTTTAATACTGGCAAGTCATCAGCATTCATTTATAAACTTTCAAATATGAATGATGAATTAATGGCTCAAATCAACAATTTAAATAACAATAAGGGTAAAGCAGCAGTTCAAGCTAGATGTGACGAACTGTTACGTAATAAATGTGATCCAGTATTTTTCGATTTACCAGTTGGCGCTAAAGCGGGATGCAAAGTATTTAAGGAGAACTTAGACCTGCTTGACCAACGGCTAATATTAGTATTTGAGAGATTGCTTTCGAATCACTACTTTAGACATGAAAGACAAACTGATTTAGTGCCAATCATGAAACGAATAATTGAGGAAAACCCGTGTTCTGTTACACGGCCTGAGATTAAATACCCTTATATGATGAAATCTTTCGTTTATGCTGCTTATTGTGGTTTGACTGCCTCTACACTTTGGGATGGGAGAAGTCAGGTAAATGGCGGATTTATTAAGGTGACATCAACGGGTGATGTGATCGCACACTATGCATTGGAATCAGAAGCTTTCAAATCATACTTATATAACAATTGTTATTTCGAAGAACCAGGTACAGACGAAAAACATGGCTATTATGCATCTGTTTATAAGGAAAATGGCGAGTATTATTTCCGACTTAATTTCCAAATACGGTACAGGGTATGAGAATATGCAGTTTGTTTGCGGGGATAGGCGGTATTGACCTTGCTTTCGTGCAAGCAGGTTGTACCGTTGTCTGGGCGAACGAATGCGATCATGCCGCTTGCGAAACATATCGGTACAACTTCCCGGGACATACTTTGATTGAAGCGGATATACAAAGGGTTGTTGTAAATGATATACCGGATTTCGATATCTTAACAGCAGGTTTTCCTTGCCAGCCTTTTTCCGTTTGCGGACGACAGGAAGGTTTTGCCGACAGAAGGGGCAATCTCTTTTATGAGATCGTTCGCGTATTGGAAGCAAAGAAACCGCCAGTACTCTTTTTGGAAAATGTCGCGAATCTTGTTGAACATGACAACGGTAGAACATTCAATGTTATTTACAGCGAATTAGCACGGTTGGGCTACTATGTGCGGTATTTTGTAGCCGATGCTTACGAATATGGCATTCCGCAACACAGGACGCGAACGTATATAGTGGGATTCAGTAACCGTGAAGCGTGTGAGCGATTTGCTTTCCCTGAAAAAAGGCCACTTGAAAAGCATATCGTTGATGTAATCGATCTGAACGCCAAAGCTATGCCGAATTTGTATTTTAAATGCGATTCCCCAAAATACAAACGATTGAATGCATTTATAAAAGACACATACCAGATTTACCGGTTTTCAGATTACGGAATACAGGCAAGTAAAGACGGTATCTCTTTTACGCTTAAAGCGAATATGGGGACTTGGTATGACAGGGTACCGATTGTCAAAGACAAATACGGTATCCGCATAATTACGCCAATGGAATGCCTATCGTTGCAAGGGTATCCGAAAGCGTTCCGATACCCCAAAACGATTACATCGAGAGATGCGTATAAACAGGCAGGCAATACAGTTTGCGTTCCGCTTGTCAAAGAGATTGCGGATAGAATCATGCGAGTATCGTGTTAGAAGATATGAGACTGAAATAAGAATGATTGCGAATGCAGTTTCCGCGATAAATGCTTCGAAATGAACAAGAACAGCCCCGCCCGGGAAAATGGCAGGGCTGTTCTCACATGGCGCGGACATGGAGGTGGATGGGGGGTAGGAGGTTTGGACGATATGCCCGCGCCGCTATCAATATAGTACACGGCACGCGGATTTGTCAAAGCGGGCCCGTGCCGTGCCGTTCACGCTGCCTGCCGCCCCGGGAGGACGGACGGCAAGGGGGCTCTTTTTTTCCGGGGCGCCTTTTCAGCGGCTCTCCGGGTACTCCGCGCGCCGGATCCTGTCGGCGCAGGCCATGATCTTTTCCGCCCAGTCGTCGTCCTGCGCGTTCAGAAGGTAGGTGTGGAAGCCGTACTGCCTCCCCCAGGAGGCGACGACCGACTCGTCGTCCACGTGGAGGGAGATCCTGTACCGGCCGGGCATCTTCTGGGGCAGGGCTTCCTTCCGGTCCCGCTGGACCTCCCTGAGGTGCCGCTCCCCGTTGACGATCCCGTCCAGCCGGACGCCGTACAGGCGGAACAGCAGGCGGATGTATCGCTCCGCGCGGAAGGAGGAGGTGTAGATCCAGACCTGATAACCGGCGGCCCGCAGGGACCGTAAAAGCTCCGGCGCGCCCAGCCGCAGCCGTTCCCGGAAGACCCTGTTCAGCGGGAAAGGCAGGGGCGGCTCCGTTTTATGGGTCTCCGGCGATACGAACAGTACCTCGTCCAGATCGAAGGATACGCGCATCAGCGGCGCGGCGGCCCGTTCATCCATGCTTTTCCATCTGCTCCATGATCTCCATGACCCGGCGGGACCAGTCCTCCGCCGCGCCCGTGATCGCGTGCTCCTCCATCTCCCCGCCGCGGCCGGATATCCTAAGGAGCGTATCGCTGTCGATATGGACGGTGTGCTTATACGTGTTGGCGATCATGGCCTCCAGTTCCTTCTTCGTCTGCGCCGTGTTGTCCGCGGTCCTGCGGACCGTGCCCGTCACCGCGCCGCAGATATGCGTGTGATACTTGCGGAACAGGCGCCGGATGTAGTCGGCGGAGTAGTAGCCGGCGGAATAGACCCAGACGTCGTATCCCTTTTTGTTCAGATAATGGAACAGGGCCGGGATGCCCAGCCGCAGCCGTTCCTTATAGATCCGGCCGGCCGGGAAAGGCAGCGGCTTTTCCAGGGGGCCTTCCCCCTCTTTGCGGAACACCACCTCGTCGAGATCCAGGGTGACCCGCTTGTCGTGCTTCGTTTCCCTGAGGATGGTCCTGATGTCCGTATCGCGGGTCAGGTCCACGATCCGGATGGGGATGCGGGCGTATCCCAGCCGGAGGGCGGCCGCCCAGCGGTGGTGCCCGTTCAGGATCAGGTACCCGTCGGGGCGGACCCTTTCCACGATCAGGGGCTCTTCGCAGTACTCCCTTGAATGGGCCCGCTCCTGCCGGAAGCTCTGCATGTATTCCGAAATGATCCCGTAGTTGGGCCCCACCTTCGGCATGCAGAATTCGTCGTCCGGGTTGGGGTGGAGCCTGCTCAGGCGCGCCTTCCGGATGACGGCCCGCCGGAGGATGCCTGCCTTGACGGGCATATAGATGCCTTTGTACCGCCTGACCTCGTCCGCGAGGAACTCGTCGAACGCCGTATTGGTGCCTGCCATTGCTTTTCCCCCTTGCGCGGTGCCGCCCTGTGCGCGGACCGCCGCCCGTGGACGACATGCCGCGCCGCCATCAATATAGTACCCGGCACGCGGACTTGTCAAAGCGGTTCCATGGTATACTGTTCCCGGAGCCGGCCGGCCCGGAGGGGCGCGGGCCGGAAAGCGTGAGAACGACGGAAAGGAGGCGGACGCCGTGAGCGAGGAATGCCTGATCTGCGGGGCGCCGCTGGAGTACCTGCAGGAGGAGGTCCCCATGGAGTGCGGGATCTGCCGCAAAACGAAGCCGAGCCGGACGAGGTGCGTCCGCGGGCACTTCGTGTGCGACGAATGCCACACGAAGGGGCTGGACGCGATCCTGGGGGTGTGCCTGACGGAGACGTCGAAGGACCCCGCCGCGATCCTCGGGCGGATGGCGGACCTGCCGTTCTGCCACATGCACGGGCCGGAGCACCACGTGATGGTGGGGGCTGCGCTGCTGACCGCGTACAAAAACGCGGGCGGGGACGTCGACCTGCCTTCGGCGCTGGAGGAGATGATCGCGCGCGGACGGAGCGTGCCCGGGGGCGCGTGCGGGTTCTGGGGCGCGTGCGGTGCCGGGATCAGCGCGGGGATCTTCCTCGCCCTGATCACGAAGAGCGACCCGTTCGCGGAGGAGCCGTTCGCGCTGGCGAACCGGATGACGTCGGAAGCGCTCGCGAGGATCGCGGAGGTCGGCGGGCCGCGGTGCTGCAAGCGGGATTCGTACCTTTCGATCCTGGCCGCCGTCGACTTCGTGAAGGAAAAGTTCGGGATCGAAATGGACCGGCCGGAGATCGTGTGCCGGCATTCGGCGAAGAACCGGCAGTGCATCGGGAAGCGGTGCCCGTTTTCGCCGGCGAATCATTGACCGCGGGGAAAGGAAACGCTGTCCGGGACGCGGGCGCACCGGGCCGGGCGGCGGGGACGGAGGAAAAAACATGAAGCTGATGCATTTATCGGACCTGCATCTGGGGAAGCGCCTCAACGAATATTCCCTGCTGGAGGATCAGAAACACATTCTGGTACAGATCACGGGGATCATCGACGATGAGAGGCCGGACGCGGTGATCATCGCGGGGGACGTGTACGACAAGGCCGTGCCCCCCGCGGAGGCGGTCGCGGCGTTCGACGACTTTCTGTACGGGCTCGCCCGACGGAAGCTGCGGGTGTTCGTGATCAGCGGGAACCACGATTCCCCCGAGCGGATCGCGTTCGGGTCCCGCATCATGGACGCGGGCGGGATCCACATGTCCCCCGTGTATAACGGGAAGATCGAGCCGGTGCGGCTGGCCGACGAATACGGGGAGGCCGACTTCTGGCTGCTCCCGTTCGTCAAGCCCGCGCACGTGCGCGGCGTCTTCAAAGACGCGGAGATCGCGACGTATACGGACGCGCTGCGGGCCGCCATCGGGGGGATGGAGATCGACACGGCGAAGCGGAACGTGCTGGTGACGCACCAGTTCGTGACCGGTTCGACCGAATCGGAGTCGGAGGAGCGTTCCGTCGGCGGGACCGACAACGTGGACGCGGAGGTGTTCGACGCGTTCGACT
>JAGADO010000049.1 GCA_017613535.1 Clostridia bacterium
CAATTGCATTGTCCATTCCATAACCTCCTGTTCGTTATTTTATGGCAATACAATAATACATGATGTTATGGGGATATTAAAGAGGCTTCGGCCTCTTTTCTTTTTTCCTTTGGCTCTTGCCAACTAAAATTATACACAGTGGCGTTATTCAGATAAACTCTTCTTGTAATAAAACGGGATTTATAGTAAAATCAGGCTGAAAACAGCGGGAGGAGAGTTGCCGTTATGCTGAGCAGACGTTTTGAGTTTGGGGAAGCTGTACCTGTATGGGCGGAAGGCCGGAACAGGGAAATGAATCTGAGCCTTGTTTTTTCGCTTTTTGCGGAATTCAGGAAAGATGCGGAATACGAACTGAGATTGACCGCGTCTACCGCGTATCTGATGCTTTTCGGAAAAGATATCGCTGCCGGACCGGCGAGGTGCGGACACGGATATTACAGAGTTGACAGGCACAGGATCGACCCGTTCAGGGACGAATGCGCGTGCAGCGACAGAGTAAAAAAAGAGATCAGAATAATCGTTGCCGGCTATAACGTTAATTCTTTCGCGTATCTCGATATGCCTGCTTTTTTGTGTGCCGAACTTACCGAGAACGGGAAGGTGGTAGGTAAAACGGCGCCTCAGACCGGAGGCGGTAACGCTGACGGCGTTTTTACAGCGCGTGTTTATACCGAACGGATACGTAAGATACAGAGATATTCGTTTCAGAGAGCGTTTGCCGAAGCGTACGATCTGAGGAGAACGCCTGATGCGGAGGACGAAGTAAATCTTGCGGCTGCGGAAGCGGGCACGTTCCTCGAAAGGGGAGTTCCGGAAGCGGATTTTTCGGAAGTATTACCGCAGTGGATCACGTGCCGTGGCGCCGCTCATTACCGTGAGATCAGCCCGGAAGAGCGCATCGCAAACAGGGTCATAGGCGATCCGAGAGAGAATTTCAAATGCTTCCCGTTAAAAGAACTGGAAGTATGTACGTTATGGGAGGCTCAGGGGATCTCATGCACGCTTTCTGAGCCTGGCAGGCAGCAGTTTTCGGAGTCCGTTGTCCGCGGAGGCAGTTTCGCGGTGATCGATATGGGCGCGGAATACACCGGTATGATCGGTCTGGAGCTTGAGGCCGCGGGTGAAACAACAATATATGTGCTGGAGTCGGAAATACTTACCGGAAGCAGTCCGGACGGAGTCGACTGCCACAGGCTCGGAGATTCGGACCTTGTTAAGTGGACGCTGCCGGCCGGGAAACACAGTTTGCTCAGCTTCGAGCCTTATTCGTTCAGATACGCGAAGATCGTCGTTTTCGGAGCGGATATCAGGCTTCAGAAGTTCAGGATCGTAAGATACTCGTTCGGGCCGATAGAGAAAAAATTGTCTGCGAAATTCTCCCCGGAGCTCCGCAGGATATTTGACGCGGCCGTTGAAACGTTCCGCCAGAACGCGGTAGATATTTATATGGATTGCCCGTCGAGGGAGAGGGCGGGATGGCTTTGCGACAGCTTCTTCACGTCGAGGACAGAAAAATGCCTCACCGGTGAGTCGCTGATCGAGCGTAACTTCCTCGAAAACTTCCTGCTTCCCGGGAAATTCGATAATATACCAGAAGGAATGCTTCCGATGTGCTACCCGTCGGACCACTATGACGGAGTTTTCATACCGAGCTGGGCGATGTGGTACGTCCTGGAACTGCGCGAATACCTTGACCGCACCGGTGACCGCGAACTGGCAGAACTGGCACGGCCGAAAGTATACGCGCTGATCAGGTATTTCGATAAATTCATCGACGAATTCGGGCTGCTTGAAAAGCTCGAATCATGGGTGTTCGTGGAATGGTCGAGGGCAAACGCACTCGTCCAGGATGTTAATTTCCCCGTTAATTTCCTGTATTCTGCCGTGCTGAAAGCAGCCGGGGAACTGTACGGCGACAATGCTCTTAAGGAGCAGGGGGAGAGGCTTTTAAAGACGGCTTCGGCAATGTCTTTCACCGGCAGTTTCTTCTGCGACAATGCCGTCCGGCGCGGCGATAAACTCGTCGTCAGCGGCGAATGCACCGAGTGCTGCCAGTACTACGCCTTCTACTTCGGAGCCGCAGACGAAAAGACCCACCCCGAGCTCTTCGATATTTTAGTCAACGAATTCGGCCCGGGCAGAGACGCCGGAACGGTCTACCCCGAAGTCGCTCCTGCAAACGCGTTCATAGGCAATTACCTCCGTCTTGACTGGCTCATGCGCATCGGTTTCAGGGACAAAGTCGCCGAAAACATACTTGGCTATTTCTACGGCATGGCTCAGAAGACAGGGACGCTCTGGGAACATCAGGAATCGATCGCAAGCTGCAACCACGGTTTTGCGTCGCACGTTGCCGTGTGGCTCTCTGCAATGGACAAATAATCTTTTTTCATCCCGGGCCGTACCTTCAGATCGCATCTATTTCCGCAAGCAGGGCGATCAATTCGGAGTTTGTAAGTTTTTTGGTATGTCCCGGGAAGAGTTTTTTCCATTCCTGGCATTCAGAGACCGTGGCGGTAGCAATCCTGAGCGCGCGTTCGATCGATGCTTCGCTTTTACCGTACTTTTTAGACATATACGGATACAGATCTTTAGTCAGCTGCAATTTCCCTGGCGAAAATTTCATTAATATCACCGCATCTACAATATATTTGAATCCGGCGCAAGACGGGTATACTCCGAAACTTATCAGGCGTATTTTTAATTTTTCGGCAAACCTTTGCTTGATTTCTTCTTTTTCTTTTTTGGCTTCGCGGATCTGTATTTCAAAAATATCCAACACTTTGTCTGCAAGACCATCCGCATCGCGCGGACTGACGAACTGATACAGAACGTTAGCGTCTGAAAGCGCCGTGCATGCGTATGGCGAAATAATTTCCGAAATGATCATTACGCTGCGTGGTCCGCTTTCAGGATTCGTCTTTCTGAACCGTGCGATAGCGTCGATCTGATTTTTGTAAATACGTTCCGATTCGGAGGGCTTAAGGATCAGCATATCGATGTATGAGTTCCGTGACGCGTATAAAGCAATTTCTATATTTGAAGACAGCGCTTCAACGGCGAACCCGTTCAGACGATTGATCTCCTGCTTTAAATGGTTTCTCTTGAAATTGCGTTCTTTGGTCTGGTTTGCGATAATAATCACTCTTATCATTTTAATGATATCTCCTTTTTTTTTATTTTGTTGTTTTACGCCTCGGCCGCGCCTGATTCCCGGCCTTTTTTGCGCAGATATATTAATCTTACAACATTACGGCCGAAAGCCAAAATTTCCGGGAAATATTTCCGGAAAAAGGCGCCGCTGCTACAGCCCGGACGGAGGAGAGCGGTCCGCCCGGACAGTGACATAGCAAAGAGAAAAAGGGGATTCAGACAAGGTGATAATTATGTTTCGCCGATGTTCAGATGGCGCAGCTTTTCGAGCCTTTCAAGGACGATCCGCCTGTCATCTGAATACAGATCGAGCAATTCAGAAAACCAGGATGCAAGAGATTCTTTCATTTCTGCGTCATAGAAAACGAGTGCCGTGACCGTTTTCCTGTTGTAGATGATCGATGCGGCATTGTCCGTCAGTGCGACCTGGACCTCCCTTGCAGGGTGTTTCGGCAGCAGCGTCAGGTGAAAGTTCTTCTCTTCTTTGACAAGGTCGATAATTGACGCAATATGTTCCGCATACTCATCCTGAGTGTAGGCGACCTGCAGTTTTATCAGATCAAGAGTAAAATTGATGTTCCTGTTTTCCTTAATGTGATCTTCGGAATCACACAGGATCATGTTTACCGTTCCGCTTTTGAGCAATGTGCGGAACTGCTTTCTAAGGCCGCCGTAGAAGTTTAGCAAATAAGTCTTAAGCGATTCTTCAATATCAATACGCGAAATGATTCTCTCAAGCAATGTCTCCGGGATCGTAAATACGGGAAACCTGGTGAGTAAAAACGTTTTGGCTTTCTGCATTAAATGGGCGAAAGAAATGTGATCGTCATTGTTTTCGGAACTGAAGACTTTCATGATCGGTATAGCGACGCCGAGCATAGAATCGAACTGGCTTTTCATAATCTCAAGCCTTGTCTGATCCGTGATATATTCATACCACCGTTTTTTGCTGCTAACAGGGAAAAAGCCGTGGATGCACGCGCTTCCGGGACGAAGGAATATAGTATGGTAAACGAAAAGAGCTTGAATTCACCTTAACAGCTGGATTCAAGCTCTTTTTATTGTGCCCGAAATTGGCTGCTAAAACTCGTACAAAAATTTATATAAAAAACTTGACAAGTTTTGCCAAGCGGTCTATAATAATAACACAGAACGGACAGCGCAGAGCGGTCCGTCCGAATAATACTAAAACGAAAAGAAAAGGGGATGCAGACGGAATGGAAAAGAGTTTATACAGTCTGATGCTGATGGACGACGTGGTAAAGGAAGTTGACCGCCTTGCGTTCAGGCGCGGCACAAACCGCTCAAACATGATAAATCAGATCCTCGCGGAATACCTTTCCATGACTACACCGGAAAAACGCATCGGAAATATATTCAGGCAGATCGAAAGCGCTATGAACAGAAACAGCGTGATCGTACCGTTCGTGGACGAAAACGCAAGAACGATGCTGCTCAAGAGCAGCCTGGAGTATAAATACAGACCAACGATAAAGTACGAGGTAGAGCTGTATAAAATACCGAGGGGAGCGATTGGCGAACTGACCGTAACGTTCCGCACACAGTCGGACAGCCTTATAAAAGGCGTGAACAGCTTCCTCAGCATTTGGATGAATCTCGAGGAACACTATCTGGGAAAATACTTTCCGGGCCAGTCCGCGGATTATAAGGTAGGCGACGGCAGGTTCGTGCGTACGATCCACCTGCGTTCAGACAGGGACCACAGCGATGAATCTGTGGGAAAAGAGATATCGGATTATATCCAGAATTTCGACGCGCTCATTAAGGGGTATCTCTCCGGAGAATACGGCGCGGCAGATATTGAAAGGAAATACGTCGATGCGCTTAACGGCGGTATCGGCATCTTATAAACGCGGAAATATCCGCACATGAATTGGGGGAACAATAAATGAATGCAGATAAATTTACAAAAAAGTCGATGGAGGCGCTGACAACGGCGCAGAACATCGCTACGGAAAATGATAATCAGCAGATCACTCAGGAGCATCTGCTGTACGCTCTCGTCGATCAGGACGGCGGGCTGATAGGCAGCCTGCTCAAAACGATGGGCGTTGACAACGACCGCTTTCTCGGCGAGCTTGACGGCATGATCCGCAGCCTTCCGAAAGTTACCGGAAGCGGCAGGGAACCGGACAAGATTTATATTGCCCCGGATACCGATAAAGCGCTTGCCCTGGCTGCTTCGATCGCCGAAAAAGCAAAGGACGAATATGTATCCGTTGAGCACATCATGCTCGGCCTGATCGAGAGACCGTCCGGAAACGTTTCGAAACTGTTAAAGAAATACGGTATCGACAGGACCGGTTTCGTGAAAGCGCTCGAAGGCGTTAAGAACGGACGCATCACGAGCGACGATCCGGAGAGCACGTACGACGCACTGAAAAAATACGGCACAGACCTCGTAGAACGCGCCAGAGCGCAGAAGCTTGACCCGGTCATCGGCAGGGACGCCGAGATCAGGAACGTGATCAGGATACTGTCGAGAAAGACGAAGAATAACCCGGTGCTGATAGGCGAGCCGGGCGTCGGTAAAACCGCCATCGCGGAAGGCCTCGCTCAGAGGATCGTCGCGGGCGACGTGCCGGAGGGACTTAAGAACAAGACGATCATTTCGCTCGATATGGGCGCGCTGATCGCAGGTGCAAAATACAGGGGCGAATTCGAGGAGCGTCTGAAGGCAGTGCTGGAAGAAGTGCGCAAATCGGAAGGAAGAGTCATACTGTTCATTGACGAGCTCCACACGATCGTTGGCGCGGGCAAGACGGACGGCGCGATGGATGCCGGAAACCTGTTAAAACCAATGCTTGCCAGGGGCGAACTGCACTGCATCGGCGCGACAACTCTTGACGAGTACAGGAAGTATATCGAGAAGGATGCGGCGCTCGAAAGGCGTTTCCAGCAGGTGCTCGTTGACGAACCCACGGTCGAAGACACGATCTCGATCCTGAGAGGTCTTAAAGAAAAATACGAGATATTCCACGGTGTACAGATCCACGACGGAGCGCTCGTTGCCGCGGCCACACTTTCCGACCGTTATATCACGGACAGATTTCTGCCGGACAAAGCCATCGACCTTGTCGACGAGGCCTGCGCAATGATACGTACGGAGATCGACTCGATGCCTCAGGAACTCGATGACCTGCGCAGAAAGATCATGCAGCTCGAGATCGAAGAAGCGGCGCTGAAAAAGGAGACGGACAAGCTTTCCGAGGAGAGGCTCGGGGTGCTGATGACCGAGCTCGCAGAAGCCAAGGACAAATTCAATGAGATGAAGGCGGACTGGGAGGCTGAGAAGCAGGACATCGACAGCGTGAAGAAGATCAAGGAAGAGATAGACGCGGTCAACGGCGAGATCGAGAATGCTTCGAGAAATTACGAGTACGAGATCGCGGCTAAACTCAGGTACGGAAAACTGCCTGAATTAAACGCTAAACTGGCCGAAGCCGAAAAACGCAGCGAACAGCAGTGCAATGAAGGCGGAAGGCTTGTCAGAAACACTGTAACAGCAGACGAAATCGCAGGTATCGTTGCCCGCTGGACAGGCATCCCCGTGGCAAAGCTGATGGAGGGCGAGCGCGAGAAAGTGCTTCACCTCGATGAGATCCTGCACAGGCGTGTCGTCGGTCAGGACGAGGCTGTAGCGAAGGTCAGCGAGGCTATTTTGAGGTCGCGTGCAGGTATCGCAGATCCCAACAGACCGATCGGTTCGTTCCTGTTCCTTGGCCCCACAGGCGTTGGTAAGACGGAGTTGGCCAAGGCCCTTGCTGATGCGCTTTTCGACGATGAACATAATATGGTCAGGATCGATATGAGCGAATATATGGAAAAGTTCAGCGTTTCAAGGCTCTGCGGAGCGCCTCCCGGATACGTGGGATACGACGAAGGCGGTCAGCTGACGGAAGCCGTCAGGCGTAAACCGTATTCTGTCGTGCTTTTCGACGAGATCGAGAAAGCACATCCGGACGTGTTCAACATACTGCTTCAGGTGCTTGACGACGGCAGAATTACCGATTCGCAGGGCAGGACGGTGGACTTCAAGAACACGATCATAATCATGACAAGTAACCTCGGGTCTGATTATATCCTTGACGGCATCGACGGCAGCGGCAATATTTCGGAATCGGCGAGGGACAATGTCAGCGCGCTTCTTACGCGTACGTTCCGCCCCGAGTTTCTTAACAGGCTCGACGAGATCGTTTACTACAAGCCTCTTACGAAGGACGATATCGGTAAGATCATCGATCTGCTGATCGCGTCTCTTAAGGGCAGGCTCAGGGAGAAATCGCTCGGGCTCGAGATCAGCCGTACGGCGCTCGATAAGATAGTTGACGAGGGGTACGATCCTCTGTTCGGCGCAAGGCCGCTCAAGAGGTACCTGCAGGCGAAGGTCGAGACGGTAATCGCGCGTGCGATCCTGTCCGGAGAATTCGGTATGGGAGACACGATCGTCGTTGACGTCGGACCTGACGGAAACTTCACCGCGTCGTCATCCGAAGCGGCATGAACCGGAATGCCGCCAAATCATTGACATGCAGCCGTGATTATTATATAATCGCGGCAGCCGTTGGGGTGTAGCCAAGCGGTAAGGCACCAGACTTTGACTCTGGCATTCGCAAGTCCGAATCTTGCCATCCCAGTCCCATAGCCATCGTTAAAAAAGCGATGGCTTTATTTCATTAAGCGGCAGCGTAGGCGCGCGGATGATGCGCGGAATTATCGATAGCGGGGGACGATCGGATGTCTGAGTGTTTCGAATTCAGAAAAGAGCCGGATTTTACCGGGATATTGATCTGTACGGATTTCGACGGAACGCTGTACCATCACGGCATTGCCCCCCCGAATGCTGCCGCGATCAACTATTTCATGGATCACGGCGGATTGTTCACGCTGTGCTCAGGCCGCGACGGACGCCTTCTGAACGGCGGAAATCTGCCTTTTACGCCTAACGCGCCTGCCGCCTGCATGAACGGCGGAATGATATACGACTTTATTGCCGATAAAATAATACGCCGGAATCCCATGACGGACGATTACCCGAAACTACTCGAAGACCTGATCGAAGGTATGCCGCTGAGGCGCGCCGATATCGTATCGGAAGATCTGAGGATCGGATTCGACACGGCTGATCCGGAAGATTTTGCCTCCGCGAGAGCTAAAATAACATCTCCGGTGTTCAAACTCGTGGCGTATAAGGCGGAACCATCCGATGATCTGGTCCCGGAAGCCGCGCTTCGAATCTGCCGCGGCCGTGCAAACGTGCTTTCAAATTCCAGAAACTGTTTCGAACTTAATTACCCCGGTATAGATAAGGCGTTCGGCGCAAAGCTTATTAAGGAACTGACGGGGGCAAAGCTGCTCGTTACCGTGGGCGACTGCAACGGAGATATATCGATGTTTCGTGTGGCTGACGACAGTTATGCGGTCGGCAACGCAATCCCGGAGCTTAAAGAGATTGCCGGCCACGTTACCGAAAGTACGGTCGATGACGGCGCGTTCCCGGAGATCGTGCGCTCGATCGCATACCTTTACGGAGGCGCGGAGTGATGGGCAGAGGGCTTCACAAGAGAGAGATACCGTTAAGGGCGCTGATATTGATCGCCGCGTTCCTGATACCCGCACTCACGGCATTGTCCGTGTTCGCCGAGTACGGTATGTACCCGTTCGGTGAAAAATCCGTGCTGATCATGGATATGTCGGGTCAATACGTCGAATTTCTGGCGGGTCTCAAACACATCCGCTCGATCGAAGATATTTATTTCAACTGGGGCAAGGTCTTGGGCGGTAACTACACCGGCGTGTTCGCGTATTACGCATCAAGCCCGCTGTCAATGCTGACCGTTTTCTGCCCTGACCGCTACCTTCCCGCCGGACTCCTGTTCCTGACGGTCCTGAAGATCGGGCTGTGCGGCCTGACAATGTCGATCTTCCTCATGCGCTTCTTTATGCGCACCGTAAAAGGCAAGCCCGCGTTCGCAAACGAAAAAAGCTTTTCGAGAAATATTGTCCGGGGCGGTCTAGTGCTGCTGTTCTCCACGCTTTACGCGCTATGTTCGTACAACTGCGTATATTCTATGTGTGTTATGTGGCTCGACGGCGTGATAATACTCCCGCTGATACTGTATTTCACCGAAGCAGCAGCCGAAGAAGGGAAGATGGCGGGGCTGATCGCGAGCTTCACGTATATATTTATCGCGAACTATTATGTGGCATTCATGTGCGGAGTATTTTCCGTAATATATTTCGTGTTTTACCTCGTTGACAGGCGCAAAAGCGCGCAGGAATCCGTGCTCGGCGGAGGCAGCAGGACCAGGTTTTATATGGATCGCATTTTACGCTATGCGGGCTCGGCGTTTATTGCCGCGGCATTGGCGGCGTTCATAGTATTGCCCACGTTTTTCTCACTGTTCGAAGGTAAGATCGGAGGCTCGAACAGCGGCTATCCGTCCGACTGGAACTACACGTTCAGCGACTTCATCAGAAAACTTTTCATCGGCGAGTACGACGGGATCACGAACAATGCCGCGCCGTTCTTTTATAACGGCGTCGCGCTGTTCCTCGGCGTGCCGATGTTCTTCATGAACAGGAATATAAAGGCCAGAACGCGGATAAGCGCCGGGATCGTACTGGCGTTCCTGCTGTTCTCGACGCTGTACTCCGGGCTGGACAACGCCTGGCACATATTCCAGCATCCGAACTGGTTCCCGTACCGCTGGTCGTTCATATTGACGTTTTTCAGCATATTTATCGCGTTCAGGGGCGTGCTGGCAATGCGCAAGCTGAGTCCCGGGTGTATCGCGGGCATTGCGGCATCGTATGCGGTGTTCTGTCTTGTCGCCTCCAAATGGTGGTTCCTTGACAAGACGTATGTCAGTCAATTAAGACGTGGCTCTGCAAAAACGGATTTTCTGCTGCTGCTGAGCTACGCGGCGATATTCCTTTGCTGCTCGCTCTTCCTTCGAAACAGAAAAAGTTTAAAGCCTCTGAAATTCAAAAAGATCAAGGCGTTCGTTAAAATATTCGCCGCTTTGGCGGTGTGCGTGATACTGATCGTCCCGGCGGTCGACGAAGAAAAATACCACTGGGAGCCTCTTTTAGCAGGCCTTGACTACGTGCATCATTATGAGAAAGCGTCGGATTATTACGAATACCGGGCGGAGATGGACGAAGTATTGACCGTGGTGCGGGACGATATGAAGTCCGAAGGCCTGACCGGATTCGCCGGGATCACCCGCAATTTCTCGCGCAGCTACAACGAAGCGATCGGTCTGAATTACCGGTCAATGGCGCATTACAGCTCCGCGTTTAACCGCAAGGTCAATGAGTTTCTGGGTCATTTCGGCTACTCCTGCGCATACCTCTGGAACCTCGATTTCGGCGCCACCGCGGTCACGGACAGCATTTTCGGCATGAAATATCTGCTGAACGGGAACCTCATCTGGATGTGGGACGAAGACCGCCTCATAGAGGTCGGTTCAACAGCGCCGCCTTCGGAATACACGAAGATCGGAAACGTAGAGGGTGTGTTCGAGACGCAGATATACAGAAACGACTTTGCCGTGGATGGTCCGTTCATAATGTCCGGCGACGCGAGCGGCGCGGATTTCAAGGGCAATTATTTCAGCAATCAGAATAAACTGATCAAACTCTGCTCCGGGATCGACGCTGACGTGTTCAAACAGGTGGGAACGGACCATGTGACGCTGACAACTTCCCCGCACGTTTCTCAGAAACCGGATGAGCCTGATAAATATACAGGAGCGGGAGGCTTTCTGGAGTACAGCGTGGAACTGACCGACGGCGGCGTGCTGTACGCATATTTCCAGAGTGGCGGCTCCCAGGGGAATCCGAAGCTGTTCGTGCACCTTGACGGAAATATTACGGATCCGATCTTCCTGTTCCGCGGCGAGACGAACTGCGTACAGCGGCTGGGCAGCGCCAGACCGGACGGAAAGGTCACTTTTTCGATAGAGGTAAGCAAGACCGTCGATACGTCCGGATTTATGTTCTACGTGCTTGATACGGATGCGCTGAAACTCCACACTGACGCGATAAAAGCGAAATCTCTGAACATCACGAAGTTTGGCTCCGGGTATATAAAAGGCGAACTCGGAAGCGCGGCGCAGGACGGCGGGACAATGCTGATTCAGGTAGCTTACGATCCGGGCTGGACCGTGAAAGCTGACGGTAAAAAAGTGAAAACCGGCGCGCTGGCGGACGGACTGCTGACGGCCGAGATACCGGCGGGGACAAAATCCGTCGTGCTCGTTTACAGGGCGAGAGGCCAGGTCGCGGGCATCGCGCTCTCCTGCGCCGCGCTCCTGTTCTGCGCATGTATGATCGCCGTAAAAATAATAAAAAAGCGCAGACTGGCGGCTCAGGCGAAAGCGGTCCCGGAAGTCAGACCAGTTGATTTTCAATAAATAATGTGCGAAAATAAACGCGAAAAAACGGGACGGGAACGTGCCGGATGCTTTAGCATAGTAAAGCGGAGGCGGAGGGCAGAAATATGGACAGATTTTCAGAGCAGCTGAACTTTCTCAAGGAAATCGACCGTATGAAAACAGTGTACAGGCGCAACGTCGTGATCGATAAATCACGGCAGGAAGATGATGCGTCTCATTCGTGGCATATGGCGATGTTCGCGTGCGTAATGTACGAATATGCTCCGGAAGGCACCGATCTGCTCACGGTAATAAAGATGTGCCTCGTGCACGATCTCGTGGAAGTATACGCCGGGGATACGTTCTGCTACGACGCGGAAGGAAACAGGGACAAAGCCGAGCGGGAGAAATTGGCCGCGGACAAGCTTTTCGCCCTTCTTCCGGAGGAGCAGGGAAAAGAGTTCAGAGCGCTCTGGGAGGAGTTTGACGACCCGTCAACGCCGGAAGGGTGGTTTGCCGCGGCGCTCGACAGGCTTCAGCCGTTCCTGCTTAATTTCCACACCGGAGGCCATACGTGGCATCTGGCGAAAGTCAGGAGGCAGGACCTTATCAACCGCCTCGCCCCGATAAAAACAGGTATGCCGGATAAGTGGGACACGGTCGAAAAAATGGTTGACGAAGCGATACGGCGGGGAATGGTGCCCGCGGCGCTTGAGGAGGAAAATGATGAAGAGAAGATATAAGGCAAAAGCAGTCCGGATCGCCGCGGCGGTCATTGCCCTTGCGCTTTCTGCGGGGCTCATGACTTCATGTAAAACGAACGGAAATGACGGGCGGGACGAGATCACTGTTGCCCCTGCCGCACCCACGGATGCTCCGTCGGGCGATAAAGTAACTGCCGCTCCTGCTCCGACCGATGTTCCGACCGAAGCAATAACCGCCGAACCTACCGAAACGCCCGAGCCTACCGAAAAGCCGGACTATTCAGGCGGAATAGCGAAAGAAAAAGCATGTTCATATCAGTTCTTCTCACGCCAGGGCACGGAGCCGTTATGCGGCACGGGACGCAGGCTGGCAGTACAGTTCTACGCTACGGTCAGCTTTTCAAAAATCGGGTTCCATTCTCCCACATGGACCGCAAAGTCCGGGTATTATGTCGATTATGAACTGTACGAGTGGAACAAGGATTACGAAACGACCGTTTTTGAGACCGAACCTGTCGCGACAGGTCATCTCGAGGACTGGGAAGACGGCGTAATGGCGAGTCTGAACGTTGAAAGCCTCCCCGCCGGAGAGTATGTGCTGCTTGCACTCTACGGCTCGACTGAAGAAATGTGCAACAGCGGCGTCTGGCTTGATACCGACGTTGAGCGTGAAGACCAGATATCCTACCTCGATGACGAGATATGGTACGATCACGCGATATGGCTCGAAATAAGGTACGAAACGACGCCGAACATAAAATTCGGGCCGTTGTCCGATCCGGGACTGTGATCCGGAAGGGGGATATTTGAAGTGAATTCTGATACCGGGCGTAATAAATTCAATGCCGCGTTTTTCCGGATCGCTTTGAGGGCGGCGTGTCTGTTTATCTGCGCAATGATGTGCGCGGGAATTCTATTTTCCGGAGGTCTGATATCGATGGCAGCGTCGAACGAAATTATGCTTTGCGAAGATCCGGGCGATCAGGGGAAGTACGATCAGCTGAAACTGATGGACAATGATATTGCCGTGCAGTTCAGCGTGACGAAACCTGTCAGTTCGGTGCGCATATATGTTGCAAAGGCTTCGGCCGTGGCGTCAAAGGGTTCTTTCACAGCGTCGCTCTACGTATGGAATGGCAGCTACGGCGAGACTCTGAAAGGCAGACCGGTCGCTAACAATTCGTTTTCGGACCTTAAAAGCGGAGATTATGCCGTATTTGATCTGACGTCGAACGGAGAAGCACCGGGCGCGGGAGAATACCTCCTTTATATGACGAACGGAAAGAGCAATATCCATCTGGGTACCGCTCCGGCTTCCGGTAAATTCTCCGGGAAAGCGCGCGTGTACTATAATGGCTCTCCGATAATCGGACGCGACCTCGCAGTGAGCCTCGTATGGGCGAAAGAAGCCGGAGAACTCGGAGCGATCTCGGACAACGAGCAGAAGTTCGTTACCTCTTCCGCTACGTGGGTAGTTACCGACGGCCTTGGCAGAAAAGTTGAAAACAGCTACACCGACACGCGCCGCGAGGGCAAGACGGTCGGGCTGTTTTTCCATACGTGGCACACGAGCAACAGCGGCGCGGGCACGCGCAATATTACCTCGATCCTTAAGGAACATCCCGAGATCCAGAACGACTACAGCAGCAAGCTCTGGGGCAATGCCGGATCGTATTTCTGGAACGAGCCTATCTGGGGCTATTACCGCTCCGATGACGAATGGGTGCTGAGAAAACAGGCGGAACTGCTTGCCGACGCAGGCGTGGACGCGGTGTTCTTTGACAACACGAACGGAACGGCAACGTTTATTGACGACGTGCTCGTGCTTTGTAAAGTCTGGTCTAAGGCTAGAGCTGACGGCGTGAAAACCCCGAAGATCTCATTTATGCTTCCGATGTTCGATTACAACGACGTCGCGACCCAGTTAAGGGAGATCTATTCGAAACTTTACGGTGCAGGTCTGTACAGCGATCTGTGGTTCTACTGGAAAGGCAAGCCGCTGATCATCGGATATCCCGGCAGGCTCAAGGCGAGTAGCGAAAGGGATATGGAAATACTGAATTTCTTCAATTTCCGCGTCATCAATCACGCTCAGTCCGAGGATCACGTTCAGGTACAGGCGGAAGACGGAACGCCCGTCGTCATGGGCGCGATCCAGTCGGAAGTCACAGACAGCTACCAGCTCTGGAACTGGATATCCGTCTACCCGCAGCTCATAAACCGCAACCCGGACGGCACGCCGGAACAGGTTGCCGTAGCGATCGCACATAACTGGTGCGCCGAAACTCACCTGACCGCCATGAACAACCCTAAATTCCAGGTATTCGGGCGCCACTACGACCCGGTGAAAGGAGCCGTTGACACGCGCGAAAACGCCAAACTGTACGGAGCATATTTCAATGCCCAGTGGGAGTACGCGCTGTCTATTGACCCCGAATTCATCTGGGTCACGGGCTGGAACGAATGGGTGGCCGGTCGCTTCAAGGATTTCTGGGGCGTCGAGAACGCGTTTCCGGACAATTTCAGCGATGAGTACAGCCGCGATATCGAGCCTTCGAGAGGCGATCTGAAGGACCATTATTATTACCAGCTGGTCAATTTCATCCGCCGCTATAAAGGCACCGAGGCTGCCGTGATGGCGGAAGGCCCCGCAGTGATCGATATCAATACCGGCGCAGGTTGGGAGACCGTCGGCAACGTTTACGAAACGTATTCGAACGATACTTTTGACCGCAGTGCGAAAGGTTACGTGAACAGTGAGACCGGCAAGAATTTCATGTACACGAACGATACGGGCCGCAACGACATATCGCTGTCGAAGGCTGCGTACGATGCGGACAACGTCTATTTCATGGCAGAGACCGCGGAGGACCTGACGCCGTACACCGATCCCGCGTGGATGCGCCTGCTGATCGAGGTCGAATCGGTCAACGGAAATGCCGTCAGCGACGGCGGCGCGAACTGGGAGAGTTTCCAGTACATTATCGGCCGCGAGCCTTCCTCCGATGGCGTCCTCAGGACGTTTGAACGTTCGACGGGAGGCTGGAACTGGGAGAAGACAGGCGACGTGAACTTTACGGTTTCAGGGAACCGCGTGCAGATTGCGGTGCCGAGACAGCTGCTCGGGCTTGCAGAGGCAGACAGCTTCGTTCTGAATTTTAAATGGTCGGATAATATGCAGGTGGACGGGGACATACTCGACTTCTATGTAAACGGAGACGTTGCCCCCGAAGGAAGGTACAAATACCAGCTGGCCGTCGGAAAAACGCCCGAGCGCGAAGCAGATAAGCAGCAGAAAAAGAGCAATTCCGCGACGCCGTGGATCATTGCCGCAGCCGCAGCCGGAACAGCAGCCGCCGCAGCATTGACCGCCGCGATCGTAGTTAAAAAGAGAAAGAGTTCGAAATGATAAGAACAGTTGAAATCAAAAGCATAGCGGAAGTGATGGAACTCATCGAGGACCAGAAATATAATTCTGGCATCAAGCGTATGCGTTCGACGTACTTCTACCGGGGCCTTCCCGACGCGGGGTACAGGCTTACGACGAGCCTCAGGATGAACTGCAAGCATCTTTACGGCGAGCTCGAGCCCGCTGTACTGCGCGCTTTTACGAAATACGCAAGCATCGAGGACCCCGAGCTGAAAGATTCGGTCTGGAGGCAGATGATAATCGGCCAGCACCACGGCCTGCCGACAAGGCTTATGGACTGGACGCGTTCTCCTCTGACCGCCCTTCACTTCGCCGAAACGGAGAACAATTTCGATAAGATGGACACGCGCGACAGCGTCGTGTGGCGCATCGATCTGAGCGACATCAACAGCCACCTGCCCGAAAAGTACCGCGAAGTGCTCGAGAAAAACCACGCATTCGTGTTCTCGGTAGAATCACTCGACGAGCTTGTCGACAATCTCGCCTCGTACGACGCAGATATGGGTGACAATGCATTCGTATGTATCGAGCCGCCGTCTGTTGACCAGCGCATCATCAACCAGTATTCGTTCTTTTCGATCATACCGAACGGCATGAAGGACATCGAAGGCTTCCTCGAGAAAAACACGCGCGACACCGTAAAATATATCATAAAAAAAGAGATACGCTGGGACGTGCGCGACCTGCTTGACCAGCTGAACATAAACGAGAGGATACTGTATCCGGGCCTTGACGGCCTGTCTAAATCGCTGGCGAGACACTATTTTGTAAAACGGGAGCTTGTACTTGAAGCCGGTTTCGACCCCGGGGATTACGGCGGTCACGGAAAACCGGACTGATAAAAGCATTCAGGAGGAAACGGCATGAAAGTTGTATTGGATCATCTGACAAAAAGGTTTCCCAACAGGAACAGGAAGATCAGGGATGATGTGGTGGCTGTAGACGATTTCTGCTTCGAGATCCCCGACGGAAAACTCGTGGGACTTCTTGGCCCGTCCGGCTGCGGGAAGAGCACAGCGCTGAATCTTATATGCGGCCTTGAGACGCCTACGGAAGGAAAAGTCTTTTTCGGAGACGAGGATGTGACGGATTATCCGCCGGAGCAGCGCGGAGTAGGTATGGTGTTCCAGAATTACGCGCTGTACCCTCATATGACGGTCAGGCAGAATATCATTTTCCCTCTGACGAACCTTAAAGGGAACGACAAGCTCACTAAGGAGCAGATGAATGAGCGTGCCGAAAAAGCCGCAGCGCTTGTCCAGATAACCGAACTGATGGAGCGCAAACCGAGCGAAATGTCCGGCGGCCAGCAGCAGAGAGTAGCCATTGCCCGCGCGCTCGTAAAAACGCCGAGAGTACTGCTGCTCGACGAGCCGCTGTCAAACCTTGACGCCCGTCTGAGGCTTCAGACGCGCGAAGAGATCAGAAAGATCCAGAAGGAGACAGGCGTGACAACGATCTTCGTAACGCACGATCAGGAGGAGGCAATGAGCATCTCCGACCTCATCATCGTGATGAAGAGCGGCAGGGTGCAGCAGATCGGTGCGCCGCAGGAAGTTTACGACGATCCCGCGAATCTTTTCGTGGCCAAATTCCTGGGCACTCCGGCGATCAACGTTTTCGCCGGAAAGGTTTCGGACGGTAAGCTTTATATCGGCGGAACGTGCGTGCTCGAAACAGAGGGTGTTCCTGACGGAGACGTGTACGTCGGAATAAGGCCCGAAGGCTTCCTGCCTGATCCAGCCGGAGCTTTCGTATCGAAGCTGTTGCGCGTAGAAGTCATGGGAAGAGACATAACAGTCGTATCGGAACACCCCGAAGCGGAAAACCCCGTCGTGCGTTCGATCGTCAGCGCAGAGAACAAGATCGACACATCCTCCGAGACAGTGAGCTTCAGGCTGAAGCCGTATAAAGTATACTTGTTCGACGCGGCAACGGAAGAGCGCATACGCTTCAGGATCGACGAGTGACCGGAGGGAGCAGATATGAAGAAGAACGGATTTAAAGCATGGCTGTACCTGCTTCCGGCACTCATATTCCTGGCGGTCTTCATGATCTATCCGCTTGTGGACGTCGTTATATATTCGCTGGAGGAAGGGTACAACTTCACGTCACAGGAAAGCATAGGAGTCGGTCTTTACAACTTTGCAAAAGTGCTGCGCGACCCGATGTTCATGCAGGCACTTAAAAACACGTTCCTGATGGTCGTCATAACCGTACCGATCTCGACGGCATTGTCGCTGCTGATCTCGTATGGCCTGAGCTCGATCAAAAAGCTTCAGGAACTGTTTCAGACGATATACTTCCTGCCATACGTCACGAACACGCTTGCCGTCGGTATGGTATTTATGATACTGTTCAACGACACGGAACACAGCGCTGGACTTGTCAGCGCGGTGATACGGTTCTTCGGGGGAGATGGGATCAATTTCATTAAGGGTCCGTACTGGGCAAAGATGTTCGTGCTTTGTTTCTACACGATCTGGATCGTCATGCCGTTCAAGATATTGATCCTCACGAGCGCTCTGGCGTCGGTCAATCCCAACTTTTACAAGGCGGCGAAAGTTGACGGCGCGTCAAATGCGAAGATCTTCTTCAAGATCACGCTTCCGATGATCTCTCCCACGCTCTTCTACCTTATCATAACCGGATTTATCGGTGCGTTCAAAGCGTACAGCGACAGTGTGGCATTGTTCGGCGTAGACCTGAACGCGGAGGGTATGAATACGATCGTGGGCTACGTCTACGATAAGCTGTACGGCAGCGGGGGAGGCTATCCTTCGTACGCCAGTGCGGCCGCGCTCATACTGTTCGCGATAGTGCTGACGATAACGGTCATTAACCTTATCATCAGGCGCAAGAAAGTCGTTTATTAAGGGGGTGCGCTTCTATGGATGATCAGACTAAACTGAACAAGGCGGAAGCGAAAAAGGCCGCCGGAAAAGGCAAGGCAGGCAGCGTCGTTAAGTACATCCTGCTGGGACTCTGGGCCGTGATGGTGCTCTTCCCGTTCTACTGGATGATATTGACGTCGATCAAAAGCTACAGTGCGTACAGCTCGGAAGTCACGCCGAAACTGTATACATTGTCCCCGACGCTCAGAAACTACATAGACTCGTTCAACGCTGTGCCGCTGGCGAGATATTTCCTGAACACATTCATATTCACCGTTGTCACCACCGCGGTCATGCTGATCATCTCGATCATGGCGGCGTACGCTTTCTCGCGGCTCGACTTTAAGGGAAAGAATATCGTGTTTACATTGTTCCTGTCCCTTATGATGATACCGAACGAACTAGTGATCATCACGAATTTCGTTACTGTTACGAACCTGGGACTCCGCAACTCTTTCCCGGGCCTGATACTTCCGTCCGTAGCGTCGGTGTTCTACATCTATCTGCTGAAAGAAAATTTCGAGCAGATACCGGACGAGCTGTATAAAGCGGCGAAAGTTGACGGCACTTCGGACATGAAATATCTGCTCAAAGTCGTCGTGCCTATCGCGAAACCTACAATAGTGACCGTGGCGATCCTCAAGGTCATAGAGTGCTGGAACTCGTACGTCTGGCCGCGCCTCATCACGGACAAGAAAGAGTATTACCTCGTGTCCAACGGCATCCAGGAGATCCGCCAGAACGGTTTCGGGCGTGAAAATATTCCCGAGATGATGGCTGCTGTCGTTGTCGTATCGGTGCCTCTGATCATATTGTTCCTGGTCTTCCGCAAGAAGATCATGGCCGGCGTCTCGAGAGGAGGGCTGAAAGGATGAAAAGCGACAGAAAACCGGCGATCCGCATTGCCGCGCTCTTCATTTGCCTGTGCCTCTCATGCGCGATGTTCGCGGGCTGCCATAAAGGACGACCGTCGGCGGGATTCGTTGTTCCCGGACACAGCACGAACGAGAACGGCGAAACAGTGATCGATCCCGAATATGAACTTAAGGGTAATTACGAGATCACGTTTTGGGCGAAAAATGACACGAACGTTGCCCAGACGAAGATCTACAAGACCGCGATCGAGGATTTTGAAGCGCTCTATCCGAATATCAAGGTCAATATGAAGCTGTATACCGATTACAATATGATATACCGCGACGTCATCACGAACATTCCGACGCACACCACGCCGAACCTCTGCATTTCGTACCCGGACAACGTCGCTGCGTACCTCGCGGGCGATAATACCGTCGTGCCGCTCGATGAGCTGATGGCGGATCCGTACTACGGGCTCGGAGGCAGCAAATTAAAATTCGACGGTCCCGCGTTCGAGGAGCTGGTGCCGCAGTTTATAGAGGAAGGCAAGCTGGACGGGAAGTATTACTGCCTGCCTTACATGCGTTCGACCGAGGCGCTGTACGTAAATAAAACGTACGTTGAAAAGCTCGGATACACGCTCCCGGACATCGTGACGTGGGATTTCGTATGGGAGGTATCGGAAAAAGCGCTGGCGAAAAACGAAGACGGAACGTACGCCGTTTCGGGCAAGAACGTTATGATCCCGTTTATTTATAAATCTACGGACAATATGATGATCCAGATGCTTAAACAGCTTGACGCCGGTTATTCGACGGACAATGGCGAGGTGCTGATCTTTAACGACACTACGCGCAAACTGCTTCTGGACATCTCTCCTCACGCCAAATCGAAGGCGTTCTCAACGTTCAAGATCGTAAGTTATCCGGGCAACTACTTCAACGCCGGAGAGTGCATCTTCGCCGTTGACTCCACCGCCGGAGCTACCTGGATGGGCAGCCACTCACCGCTGAAAGAGATCTCCGACGATAAACTTGTCGAATTCGAAACCGTCACGCTCCCGGTGCCGCAGTTTGACCCCGAAAACCCGAAAATGATCTCTCAAGGTCCGTCGATGTGTATCTTCAATAAAGACGACCCGGAAGAAGTGCTCGCCACGTGGCTTTTCGCGCAGTTCCTGCTTACCGATAAGGTGCAGATAGCGTACTCGCGCACCGAAGGATACGTGCCTGTAACGCTTAAGGCGCAGCAGACGGAAGAGTATCTCGACTACCTTTCGAGGGCGGGAGAGGACAATGACGATTTCTACCACGTTAAGATCGATGCAGCCAGGCTTCTTCTGAACAATCAGGCGAACACTTTCGTTACGCCGGTGTTCAACCACAGCGCCGATCTCAGGAACGCTGCCGGACAACTGATCGAGGAGGTCGTTAAGTCCAACGACAGGCGCGAGGAGGTCAACAACGCTTACATTGACGCGCTTTACGAGCGTGTGACGAAACTGTACAGCCTTGACGAGATCGAGGTCAAATCAGATGAAAACGAGGCCGTCGTAAAGCGCCAGGAGCTCGGTAAAATGCCGGGAGGCTCTATAGCTCTTCTGACCGTGCTCGCCGTCACCTGGGTGCTGCTCGGAGCGTATTTTATAAGAGAAAAAGTGAAAAACAGGAAAAAACAATAAAATCAGGAGGAGATAGTTATGAAAAAAATCGTTGCTGTAATGCTTGCACTTCTTCTTGCAGCGGGTCTCGTCTCCGTCACTTTTGCGGAAGAGAGCGCGGCTGAAACTGAGCTCGCGCTGTTCGATGATTCTGAAAAAGTCTCGACCGGGTGGTGGTTCCATCCGTACGCGGAAGGAAAGTATATAAGCGCTTCGTTCGATTCGCCCGAATGGTTCAGCGGGATATGGGTATATGCTTACGCTTCTCCGGTAGCCTGCCCGATCCTCCTTTCGGTGCTTGACGAGAATGAAAACGAGCTTTTCTCGCAGGAAGTCCAGTTTAAGGGAGACCGCTCTGTCACGTTCGATTTCGGAAAAGCATTTGCCCCCGGTTATTACACGATCATGTTCGAGTCTGTAGAGGCGGACGAAAGAATCGTATCTCAGCTCCACTTCGTCCTCGGCTCCGGACCTGCGTCGGATACTATAGAGGTTGAGCTCCGGACTATGGGCGGGAGCACGAATGAAAACACTCAGTCCGCTCCTGCGGTCAAGCTTTTGCTCTGCGATCCCGATCCGGACTACACCGCAAAGCCCACCGCTACTCCCAAACCGACGGCCGCTCCGACCGATGAGCTTCCTACGCCTGTACCGACAGATGCGCCCACGGATGCGGTTACGGAGAAGCCCTCGGACAATGATAACAATAAAGACACGGAAAACAAGGACAACAGCGGAAAGAACAACGTAGGGCTGATCGTTGGCATTGCCGCGGGTGCCGTTGTGGTCGTCTGCGTAGTAATTGCGATAATTGTCGGAAAAAAGAAAAAAAGTAATTGACAACGCCCGAACAGGCGAGTATAATCACCATCGCTGACTGCGTCAGGCTTGGCCGGCGCTCTCAGTGATTCGCGAGTATGGTGGAATTGGCAGACACGTGCGTTTAAGGGGCGCATGGGAGACCGTATCGGTTCAAGTCCGATTACTCGCACTTAAGAAGACCGGCGAAGATCTCGCCGGTTTTTGTTTTTGAGCGCGCTAAGGTGATTAAAATGGATGAACACGAACTTAAATATATGATCGACGGCGAAGGATACGGGAAGTGTATTGAGGCGCTCAGGCGCATTTGCGGTACCTGCGGCGATGAAAAGCTTCTGATCAATTATTATTACGACACGCCTGACCGTGCGCTTCATAAGGATGGGATCACATTGCGCGTGCGTCAATGCGGTGCAGAAGTCCAGGGGCAGATCAAGCGGCACGATAAGGGGCTCAGCACGGACAGCAGGGAAAGTTATTTCGAGGTCGGTGAACTGCCGTCCGTTATCCGTTTTGAGGGCAGAAAAGCGAAACTTCTCGGTTCGCTCGTGACGAAACGCACCGTTTTCGAGCACGACGGGATGGAAATAGATATTGACCACGTGTTTTATCTCGGGAAGAGTGATCACGAGCTCGAGATCGAATTTCCGGAAGGGGAGGAGCAGGCAGCTGCGGCTTTCGCCGCTTCGCTTGGCGTTAGTTTTCTTACGCGCAGGGGCGGCAAATATTCGCGATTCCTGAAGGCGCTTAAACAGACTGAAAAAAGCACGATGTCATGTGACGGGGCCGAATCTGACTGACACTTCGCCCGAACTGAGAGATTGAACGCTGCCTGAAGAGTTTTTTACGATAAGGCCGAAATCTTTTGAAAGTCCGGTTGCTTCGGCGGTATATAATAAGTCTCCTGATGGGGTTCGGACGTCGATCGGGCGTCCGAACATCCATTTTACGCGATCATAATATGCATCATAGAGCGATTCGCGGAGAGTTTCGGGCTCCGCTTCGAATTTAGCGACCGTTCCGGTCATTTTTCTGATTATCCTGCCTGCCAGAAGCTCACGGCTGAGGTCATTGCCGCTCTCCGGATCGGGGCGTTCGGGTAAGACGGAGCCGGCAATTTCTATCAGATCGTCGGGAAAGCCGCCGGCGGGCGGATATATATTGACCCCGATCCCGATCACGGCATACATCGGGCTTTGGGAGACGAACCTGCCTTCGGTCAATATTCCTCCCGCCTTTCTGCCGCCGATCATGATGTCGTTGACCCACTTCAGCTGCGTGCATGCGCCGAACAGTTCGTCAATGCTTTCGGAAACGCACACCCCTGCGATCACGGTGAGCAGCGGGATCAGCCCGTCGGTGCCGCACGGTCCTGCGCATGTGAAGCGCCCGCAATGCTCTCCGGGCCGGACAATTACGCTCAGATACATTCCGCTTTCGCCGGGCGACCAGAAACTTCTGCCCATTCTGCCGCGGCCGCCTGTCTGCGTCTCCGCCATCACAGCCGTGCCGGCAGCTGCCCCTGCCTCCGCCAGTTCCCGGGCAAGCAGGTTCGTTGACCGCGTCGTTTCTACGGTCGTTAACATTTTTTCGTCCGTTACTGCTTCTTTAATTACGGTTTTTCTGTCGATCACGGTCCAAGCCCCCGCCTTTCCGGGTGCGATTCTATCATTGCCTGCCTCCGGTGTCAACGACCCGGATCGGCGTCTTGGCAAGTTGTAAAATTAAATGACGCAAAAGGATGACTCATCGAGTCAAAACTGGTAGAATTAAAGCGACCAAACCAAATTCGCCAGGAGGACAAGATGAGTCAAGAGGAGTATAACAAAAAATCGGCAAAAAAGAAACACC
>JAGADO010000050.1 GCA_017613535.1 Clostridia bacterium
AACAAGTATGGCGAGTGTTTTTTTCATGGTTTTTCCTCCTTAAAAGAGATCATATTATAATTATAATTAAAAACCGGTGATAAATCAAACGGAAGTGTTCGCTTTTCCGGCGTATATCCGGTACAGATGGACAATATTCAGATCTTCTTCCATATCAAGTCCGTGCGAGCCGAGCTGGCCGTCAATTTCGTGGCAGCCGTGATCCATTGCAAATCCTACGAGAGTATTGTGCTCCGCCCAGTGTTTTCTGATAAGATGGCTGAAAAAAGCGAACGATTCGGCATTCACACGCAGTTCGGCCAACGCGTTGACCCCCTCCGGACCGGTCTTATGCATAACGGCGTCGTAATTCTTGTTATAGACCGCTATGAAATCGTATTGATCCGAAAGGATCAGTTCCGCCGATTTCGCGTTTGACTCCGAAACGGTAGGATAAATGAAATAATCCATTTCGCGCTCACGGAAAATAGCGCTCATGCTGCAGTCCAGCTGCGAAACGATTGCCGCCTTCTTACCCGCCCTGATCAGTGCGTCGAACAGCGTGTCGATCATTACGACCGGTTTTTCGTACTTCCGGATGCCGTGAACTTCAGGCTGCGCCCCAGTATACATCGTAGCGAAGCAGACAGGCGTTACGGACGGCATGACGGTGCGAAGCGGGATCTCGATATCGCTGTGTTCCGTTGCCTCCAGCAGCAGATCCTTGTATTTTTCATAGATCCATTGTGCGATCGCGTCAGGATTATACATAAAAATCCTGTCTGCCTTCTGATCTCCCAGCTTCCGGTCAATATATTCGACCAGTTCGGGGTTCGCGGGGGCGGCATTTTCAGGCGGTTCTATGCCCATCGCGTGGGCAAGCGCCGCGCAGATCGTATCAAGAGAGTTCTCGTTTAGCATTTTTATCTCCTTTCCGTTTATGGACGAATGCCGGGTCTGACGCGTTCGGTACTTGCCGCGGTCAGGCCCCCTGTTTCAGTGAAAAATCTGCGTAGATCGGAGAGTGGTCGGACAATACGTGACAGCCGTTGGAGCGTATGGTATCGTGTCTGAGCACGTCTGCGTATCCGCCGCACACGACGATGTGGTCGATAAAGTCGTTGTCAAGCGCGCGTAGCGTATCGTCGCTTATCTTCTGGGCGCTGGTGCGGCAGCCGCCCGCCGTGATGAGGACACCCTTGCTCTTAGCGGCAGATGACGCGATCGTACCGCCCGCCTGTTCCACAAAATCCAGGAAGTGTTCATAACGGTTTTTGGCATTCTTATAGCCTTCCGGATCGGTCGTCTTATTGTCCTCCCAATCCCTCGCTTTCATTTTGATGTTGCTGTTGAAATCGCCGGTGCAGAAAACCGGGATATCCGGATACCTGGCCTTCAGCTCATTGACGAGCGCTGCTTCTTCATTGACGCAGGAGAGGATCCTCTCGTCACTCTCGTGTGCCCAATGCGTGTTCACGATGATCATCTGGCGTGAAGCGTCGTTCTTGCCCGTAAATTTGGCGTAGACACCTACGCGCTGGCAATAACTCGACTGATAATTCGCCTCGAATCCCTTAAACCCGGATTCGTCAACGTCGTACAGGTCCGACCGGTAGAGCAGCGAACAATAATTGATGACCGTCTTCCCTTTCCATTCCACGTTCGGAAGCAGGTGGGTATAGCTGATTTTTTCCTTTGCGGCCATGGAATTCAGGTAATACGGGAGCGCGTCTCTCCAGTTCGCATCCGCCTCCTGGAGGCCAATGATATCCGGTTTGAACCTGAGCAGAACGCCTGCGTATATCTCGCAGCGGGTGGCTACCGGATAAAGATTCGGGTACGTTTCCTCGCCCCAGTGGTAGTTAAGCACGTTGGACGACATCACGCGTATATCCGCGCCTTCAGTCAATTCCTGTGAATCCTCCGCGAGATCAGCCGCATAATACGGCACTCCGTCGCTCAGCTTCTCTTTTGCAGCCAGAACGTGCTTTGAAAATTCTTCAGCGCATTTTAAGCCCGAATACGGACCTCCGATAACAAGCTGCAGTTTTCCATCCTGCGTCCGGATCTCGTACTGCATTATATGGCTCGAATCAGCATAACACGCCTGCGAAAAAGCACGGTTCGTTGGCCCGACCAGAATTTCATGTTCGCTCTCCGCCGAATCGGTATCGCGCAGGACCGGAATTGACTTCCCCGTCGCTGCCTGTATTTTATCCCGTACCTGATCGGCAACAGATTCAAGTCCAACCGGTTCGGATGCATATACGATCGAATAATCTCCAATGGAATCGACGTCAAATACCGCAGCCGGAGCGGGCGTTTCGTTTTCGACCGGCAGGTCGGTCGCGGGAACTGTTTCCGTTTCTTCTGCGGGTTCGGGCGGTTTTACCGTACAGGAGGTTAAAATTCCGCCGGAAATGATTATGGCAGCCAGAATGATCAGCCGGATCTTTTTATTCATAACGAACTCCTTTCTGCCGCCTCACGTAAGCGCGGCGTTCCGTATCGCGTATCGCAGCGGTTTTGTTATATTTTTTGCACGGAGACCGGACCGCTCAGCGAAACGGCGAGCACGGTATCGTCCGTATCGGGACAGACTTCAGGCAGCGATATGTAAAGCCGGTGTTCGTCCCGCGCAGGTTCGTAAGATTGCATAAACTGGAGTGGCGCGCCGCTTCGCAGCAGCCTTATCCCGGTTACCGGCGTTTCGAGGCCCGTCAGGAGGAGGCGGTACGGATACGACGGATAATGCATGACATGCAGGTAGAGCGTCCGGCGGCAGGAACTATACGTTAATCCTCCCCACGGGATCAGGTACGGGAAATCAGGCACGCCGGAAGTGCCGTAAATGCTTTCGCCGTTGACGCGGAGCCACTCACCGGCAGCGCAGAGCACCTCTTCCGATTTAGCCGGGATCATTCCGTGTTCGTCGGGGCCAACGTTGAGCAGCAGATTACCGCCTTTGCCGACCACCCGAACAAGGTTCTCAAGCACCTGGCGGGGGGACTTGAAGTCATTGTCCCTGCGGCTGTACCCCCACGTATGATTGAGAGTCATCGGCGATTCCCACGGATCGGAGCGTGACAAAAGCGGAATGGCATTGTCCGCCGCCTCCCTGAAATCTCCAATGCCGTAGCCTATACGGCCGTTGATCAGACAATCAGGCTGACAAGCGTGAACGGTGCCGGCAAGTTCGCGGCAGAGCGCGACCGGCATATCGTACGGCGTGTCGAACCAGATCATCCCGAGCTTCCCGTAATTCGTCAGCAGTTCGCGCACCTGAGGGATCACCTTCCCGTAAAAATAGCGCGAAAAATCCTGGCAGGCGGGATCGTAATCCCACGTATTACCGTTGCCGTCGGGATCCTCCCAGTCCTGCATCTGGGAATAGTATACGCAGAACGTCAGCCCTTCGCTCGCGCATGCGTCGGAGAATTGACGGACAATATCCCGCCCGTACGGTGTGTGCATGACCGAATAATCCGAAACTTTCGTATCGAACAGCGCAAATCCGTCGTGGTGTTTCGCAGTGAGAACAATATATTTCATCCCCCATTCTTTCGCGCGCCGTACGTAATAGTACGGGTCGAAGGCGTCTGGATCGAAGCGGGACAACAGTTCCCGGTAATCCTTAAGCGGAATGCGCATTGTCTTCATTATCCATTCCGTGCCGTGCGGCGCCAGCTGTCCGTTCCATTCGCCCCCGGGGATCGTGTAAAGCCCCCAGTGGATGAACAGGCCGTATTTAGCGTTCCGGAACCAGTCAAGTTTATTGTCAGCTATATTATCAGCCATATTTGCGTGTCTCCTCGGTAAGCAGTTCGCGAATCCTGCCCAGCTCAGCGTCGTTTAGCCCGGCGGCCTTCATAAAACCTTTGCCCCTCTCCTGAAGCGTGCTGCCGAACTTCCTCAGTCCGTCAAGAAAACCGACGAACTGCTCCGAATGGCGGGAGCGGCAGCCCCAGCGCGAGAACGACGAAAATTCATAATCCAGGCCGAGATCGTCTTCTGATACACCGAGCATCGCGCCGAGTATATAGAGCCACGTCCCGGTGCGGTCGATCCCGCCCCAGCAATGGCAGATGGCCGGATAGATATTTGCGTCGGTAAGGAGCCTGTAGCTGTCGCCGAACAGCTTGAGCTGAGTTTCGGAAAAGCAATCCGCATATGCGGCAAGCGGGAAATTATACCATCTGACAATGTCCGGATCGAGCACCGGTCCGCGCGGCTCGCCTCCGACACCGCGAAGGTCAATATCCGTGCGTATCCCGAGTTCATCGGTGAGGGTTCGGATCCCCTCAGCGGTAATATTTGCGTGGGTATCCATCTCCGACGTGCGGTAAAGCATCCCCTGCCGTACGCGCCCTCCGTCCGCTACACGGAATCCGCCGAAATCACGGACGTTCGAGATCCCGCTTACCGATATAAGGCGCGGCGGAGTCGGATCGGTGTGAAACGAAAATGTCTGCGAGGTCTCGTGTCCGGTGCGGATCTGCCACGTATAATCGGCGTCGATCAATAGATTTGTTACTTCTGCCGAGCCGTTTTCCGCCGGTACCGTGCGCTCCCGCCCTTGCGGATCACGCAGCACAAGCACCGCCGGAACGGCGGGAGAAAACGTGAATCTGACCGGCAGCGGAAAAGAAAGATCTTCCTGCGTTTCACGAAGTGCGAGCCAGTCGATCTTCGACGCGGAACCGTTTTTCGGATTTCGGATATACTCGACATGCTTCCGGTTAAGAAGCGTAACAGAAGCGCCGTTTTCGGGTGTCAGGAGTTCGATCATGTTGTTACCCTCTGCCGGATCCGTAACTGCTCCAGTTTCGCCTTAGTTCACGCCCCGTAATACTCATCCAGCACCGATGCCACCGTATCAGCCCAGACGATCAGGTTATACGGATCGTTCGAAACGGTGCTGATGTCCTTGATCACAAACTCGTACGGACAGCCGTACTTTATGCACACTTTAACTGTATCTTCGATCTCTTTGCGGATGACGTCGGGATCGGTTTTTAAAGCGACGTGTGCAGGGCTCGGTTTTCTGGCGAGCACGAAATCGCCGCCGATCCGCTCGGCCATCTTCTCAACGTTTGCCCACGGCGTTGACCCGATCTTGCGCAGATTCGGGATCTTCATGACGGCATCCATTTTATTGTCCAGCGGCTCGCAGCAGCCGAAATATGTGTACCTGAAGCGGCTCGCCAGATCGATGATCGGATCGATCGCGAACTCCTCGAACATTGCCGGCGAAATGTCGCCAAGAGGCTGGGCATTGTCCCTGAACCACGTGCCCTTGAGACCCTCTCCCAGCCCGGAAACGAGCGCAGGTGTGCAATGCACCACAGTGGCTTCAGTGTCGGGTTCCAGATATTTTTCGAGGAAATCCAGGTGCGCGTTCGTATAATCGATAAATTTCTGGTAGATCGCCAGCAGATATTCGGGGCGGTCGTACAGGTCAATTAAAATAGCCTCCATGCCTCGCAGCATCGCGATCCTGTCCCATGCGCAGAAGTAATACGGTCCGAAGCCGCGGAGTTTTACGGGCATGCTGTCGCCCAGCAGTTCCGTCGCGAAATCCACATTCGCCTGGTCGAGCTCCGGATCAAGGCGCATTTCGGGCAGCTTGAATTTTTCGAGGCACGATTCGTCCTCCAGCACGTCCTCCAGTTCGCGCGAAACGATATTGTTGTAATCATCCGTGCGCCGGATCTCGTATTGCGGATTATCCACACCTATACCGGTCATATGCACGGCGCGCGACACGCGGAAGAAAGGCTCGTATATATTATCGATCCGGGAGAAATGCTTCATGTAAAACAGCGGTACACGGAGGCTGTACTCGATGCCGCGGGCACGCTGGTCTTCGCAGATACATGTCAGTTCGTCGTCAATATTCATCTGGTACCACGGCACTTCGTCGATCAGCACGGGCGGTCTGCCGGGGATCAGATCATTATTGTCCTTCATGCGACGGAACATTTTGTTCTGCTTTTCGGACGTCGTGAGTTCCATATACCTTTTAGCCAGGTCTCTTACGATTTGCTTGTCACGGTCGGTCATCAGGCGAAGCCTCCTTTTCCGTTTGCGGCGTGCCGGTACTTTCCGCACCTGAACAGCTGCGGCAATTCATTCCGCCCGGGCAGCCCGAACAGCCGCACGAACATTGCCCCTTCTTTTTCTGTTTAACGACTGCGCGTACCGCGAAAAATACGGCGGCGGCAATGACAGCAATGATCAGTACGTCCCAGAAATTCATTGTCCCTCCGTTAAAGCAGCGATGCGATCAGAAACGTTAAAGCGCCCGCGACCCACGCGATCACACATTGCCACACTACCACGCCGAAAGCCCACTTCCTGCCCAGCTCGCGCCGGATGGAAGCAATGGCCGCAACGCACGGCGTATACAGCAGCGAGAATACGAGCAGCGAGCATGCGGAAGCAGCCGTAAGTATCACGCCGATGTTTTCCCCGAGCAGTATCTCCATCGTGGAAACGACGCTCTCCTTCGCCATGAAACCGCTGATCAGCGACGTGCAGATGCGCCAGTCTCCGAGCCCCAGCGGCTTCATCACGGGCGCGATCCAGCCTGCGATAACCGCGAGTATGCTGTCCTGCTGGTCCGCGACGAACCGGAACGTGAAGTCGAAGCTCTTCAGGAACCAGATCACAATCGTAGCTATCAGTATGACCGTGAACGCACGCTGCAGGAAATCCTTCGCTTTCTGCCACAGGAGCTGGAACGTGTTGCGCGCTCCGGGGATGCGGTAGTTCGGAAGTTCCATAACGAACGGAACGGCCTCGCCTTTGAACAGCGTTTTTTTGAAAAGCAGCGCCACCAGGATGCCTATAATTATGCCGAGCAGGTAAAGGCCGATCATGATCAGCGCGCGGTATTTCGCGAAGAATGCGTTCACGAAAAACGCGTAAATGGGAAGTTTAGCGGTACAGCTCATAAAAGGCGTAAGCAGTATCGTCATTTTGCGGTCGCGTTCACTCGGAAGCGTGCGGGTAGACATTACCGCCGGAACGGTGCAGCCGAAGCCGATCAGCATCGGGACAATGCTCCGCCCGGACAGGCCGAGTTTTCGCAGGAGCTTGTCCATGAAGAATGCGACGCGGGCAATATATCCGCTGTCCTCCATCATTGACAGGAAGAAGAACAGCGTCACGATGATGGGCAGGAAGCTCAGCACCGAGCCAACGCCCGCCAGTATTCCTTCGGTAATGAGTGAGTGAATGACGTCGTTCACGCCGCCGGCAGTAAGTGCTTTATCGATCAATGCGGTGAGTGCGTCTATCCCCTTCTCCAAAAGCTTCTGGAGGTTCCCGCCGATCAGGTCGAACGTGAGCCAGAAGACGAGGGCCATAATAAGGATGAAGAACGGAATAGCGGTCCACTTTCCGGTCAGAATGCGGTCAATCTTCTCGCTGCGCGTGCTTTCTTTGCTCTTTTTAGGCTTCTTTACGCACGCGGCGCACACTTTCAGTATGTACGAATAGCGCATATCTGCCATGGCCGCGCTCCGGTCAAGTTCTCGCTCTTTCTCCATCTGCAGCACGACGTGCTCCACCGTCTCGCTCTCGTTCTTATCAAGGCGGAGGCGGTCGATTATCTGCTGATCGCCCTCGATGACCTTGCTTGCGGAAAAACGTACCGGCAGCCCGGCCGCTTCAGCGTGGTCTTCGATCAGATGCGCGATCGCGTGGATCGCCCTGTGAACCGCACCGCCGTTGTCATTCTCGCCGCAGAAATCCTGCCTGAGCGGTTTTTCGCGGTAGTGCGCGACGTGTATGGCGTGGTCGATAAGCTCACGTATGCCCTGGTTCTTTGACGCGGAAATAGGCACGACAGGCACTCCCAGCGCGGCCTCGATCTCGTTTATATCGATCGAACCTCCGTTAGCGGTCACTTCGTCCATGAAGTTAAGCGCGATGACCATCGGCGTACCCATTTCGAGGAGCTGCATCGTCAGGTACAGGTTTCGCTCAATATTCGTAGCGTCAACGATATTTATGATTGCGTGCGGTTTTTCGTTCAGTACGAAATCTCTCGATACGAGTTCTTCGCTGCTGTACGGTGACATCGAATATATGCCGGGAAGGTCGGTGACAAGCGTTTTCGGGTGGCCTTTTATGACTCCGTCTTTGCGGTCAACGGTCACGCCCGGGAAGTTTCCTACGTGCTGGTTCGAGCCGGTCAATTGGTTGAAGAGCGTCGTTTTTCCGCAGTTCTGGTTCCCCACCAGCGCGAATTTCAGCACTGTATCGTCCGGAAGCGGATCGCCGCTCCCCTTCGGGTGGAACTTTCCGCCTTCACCGAATCCGGGGTGCTGCGCGGAATGCGTTTTTTCGATTTGTTCGCTGCCTGTTTCCGTTTCGGCAGCCTTTTCAACTTCTATCTTTTCGGCATCGGCGAGCCTGAGCGTTAAAACATATCCGTGTATGAGGAGCTCCACCGGGTCTCCCATCGGAGCATATTTTACGACCGTTATCTCGGTGCCGGGAATGACGCCCATGTCAAGGAAGTGCTGCCTGAGTGCTCCGTCTCCTCCGAGTTTGCGTACGGTAACTGTCTCGCCTATTTTAGTATCCTTCAGTGTTTTCACAAAAAGCCTCCGGTCTGCGGCAAGCAGATGATCTTTTATGAAAAGTATAGCTTCTTTTGCGGTTTTGTCAAGGACAAACTCGCAGCGTCAGCGACGCGTTTTTGAGCCCGCCGGCCTTGCCGAGGACGTTACTGGAAATAGTGTTTGAAACGCGCAGTTCGAGCGTGTTTACGCCGCTCTTCAGTACGCCGGAAGCATCAAAACGCAGGGGCAGGAACATTGCCCGACCGACCTCAGTGCCGTTGATAAGCGCGACGACTGACCCGCCACGGACGTCCGCTTCCAGCACTGCGCCGTGAGCTTTATTTGCCGCGGCAATATCGCGCTCACCGAGCTCGAATTCCGTCTTATACGTTACGACGCCTGCGAATTTTTCGGGCAGAATGCCCCAGTCTTTCCAGTCGCCGAGCCCCGCCTCGAAACTGCCTGACGGATAGTCGAAGAGATTTATTAGCTCGCTCTGGGAATACGTGTCAAGCTCCGAAACGGTGCGGAAGATTCCGCCGGAGGACGTTTCGATCCTGTACGAAGTCATGCCGCGTTTCGACGTCACGCGCACCGTATCGACACGGGCAGGTTCAAACCTCAGCACGACCTCCCCGACCTCGTCGTACACGACCGTGAAAGACTCATTTATATTCCTTTTCAGCACGCTCTTCCCGCCCAGGAGCAGCTCCACCGATTCGACGTCCGGGTGAGTCGGGTCATCGAAGCAGCCCTTTCTGAGCGTAAGTCTGACGGCCGAAATTTCGGCGGCGGGGATGACGTGGTCAACGGTTTTAGAGGTGTTGCCGCGGTCAATATACGCCGTGAAGTGCTCGAATTCGAGCTTGCGGGTAACGGTATTGTCCGCCTGCTCCGGCTGAGCCTTAACCGCCGCGTCATTCGGGTCAACTACGATGTAAAACGACTGATACGGGGCGAAAGATATTGACAGCCTCACCCCTCCGAACCGTTCGTCATCTCCCGATGCGTCCGGAACCGAAACCGCGCCGGTCGCCGGATCGAGCAGCGTGATTCCTCCGCGAAGTCCCGTCAGAACGAGCTCCGTATCCACATCCCTGCCGCTCATATTGCACACAAAAACGAAATGCCTGCCGTCAATCAGCCGCCTGTGGCATAAGAGCTGCTTTTCATCCGTTATCACCGCGGGAACGGCGTCGATCTCATCCGGAGACGCGATAAAGTGCACGTTCGGAAGGCCCTGCATCGACGCCAAAAGCTCACGTAGCGACTCGTCGTTCCTGCCGTTCTGAAGCGTGGAAGACGGCAGAGGCTGCATCCAGAACAATTGGCCCCCGGCTTTCGCAAAAGAGGCAAGTTTTTGCACACACTCTATATCTATCGCGGCGATCCTGGGCACGACAACGGATGAAAAACGGTGGCCTCTTAGATACAGATTCCCGTCACGCACCTCCGCCTCTCTGATATACGCCTTGTCCGCGCTAAGATGCTCTATCCTTTTCCTCGTCAGCACGCGAATCGTCTGACCGTAAAGCCTGTTGATCTCCCCCGCGATCCCTCCGAACGCGGCATTGGTCTTCGGTATGCCTCCGTGCTCCGCCAGCATATCGAAATCCATATCGAAAAAGTCATTTTCGGCCAAAGCGTACATACTGTCGAGCGGGTTCACCAGAAGCACGTCCGCATCGGCGCTGCCGAGGGAATTAATGTACGAAAAACGGCTCACGAAAGAGGTGTATTGACGCATCGCCTGCCAGCACGGGTCAATATTGTAAAAATCGGGCGTGACAACGCTCTGAGCGGCCTGCCTCGTCATTTTTACGGCGTGGTCAATAACGTGACCCACCCCGTACGCGGCGAGGTAATTGCCCTGTTTTTTAAGCTCCTCCGGCGTGTACAGCGTAAGCCCGTTCAGCGCCATGACCTCATTCATGAACCGCCTGCCCTCGAACTCCGCCACCGAAAAATGATCCTTGAAATTGAGAGGATTGTACGCCACGCGGCAGAGCGCATCGGTGCCCGGGAGCGTGACTTCGCGCACGACTTTGAATATATCTCCTACGCACGACGCCTGAAGCTGGAGGCTCTCTTCCCACGTGTGCATCGTGTAGTACAGGCCGTGTTTCGCCGCCTCCTCTGACATGCGTTTAAAATGCGAAGCGTATATGTCCGACACGGTGTCAAACCATCTGAATCGGTTTATGACGTCCGTTCCGCGCGTGTCGCGGTCGATCAGCATGGGCAATATCCTTCTGATGTCTTCTCCGTATTTTTCTTTGAACAGCTTCGCCAGATCGTCCGACCATGCAAGTTTGTACCCGTAATCTCCCTCGTGATCGCTGAAAATGCCGTTGACCGGCCTGCCGGCGCCCATATATTTGCCGAGCCGCTCGAGCGCCGGTTTCCACGCTTTTTCGAAGAAGACCTGCGAAAGGCGGTGCTGGAGATAATCGACGCGGCCTCCGTCATAACCGCGCTGCTCCCGGATATTAAAAATATATACACGCGCGGGGTATGCCGCGGTATAGCTGTCGCCGTCAATGACCGCAAGGCTTTCGGGCTCGATGTATGCGATCTCTCTGTCGGTGGTCTGGAGGTCGTCAACAATCAGTTCGAATCCGTCTTTGCCCGTTATTTTTACGGCATCGACGGAAAGCTTTCCTTTGCCGCGGTTTTTAACGCTGACAATATTCATGCCGCGCTGCAGTTCGATCTCTCCCAGAACGTTCCAGCGGAACGTGCCGGTGCGCTGGTCAACGCGAAACGTTTGACCTCCGGCCGAATACTCCGCATCGGAGGTATTGTCCCCCGTATTGCCCCAGCAGGCGCTCAGAACGTACATGCCGTCAGACGGGATATTGACGTTGTACGCGCATGACGCATCAGGCGATTCGCTGAACGCCGCGGCCATGTTGAGCGGCTGGGTGTTGTCGTCAAACGGAGAAGACTGATCAAACGAAGCACGGTTCAATTTCCAGCTGTCCGGCGCGTCGAACGTAATAAACGACGTTCGCTCCGTGCTTTCCCGCCTGGCCGAGACCGCGAAGAAACAATCTCCTAACTCAGCAGTTTCGCCTGCTTCGAGATCGCGGTATTCGAACGCCAGGCTCCTGGCTTTGAGCGACGGATCGTCCCTTATGATCCTGCCCGCTGCCTGGAACGAAGGCCAGGCAAACTCGTCGGCAAAGCATGCGTGGGAACCGTCGGTTTCCGCTTCCTGCGCCTGCGCCTCGAGCAGATCGAACCATTGATCGGTGAGCCATTGCTCCGCCGGTATAGGCCTCACATGCTCGCTCACGACCTTTCCGTAAACGTGTGCGTAATTCGGCCGCGCATGCGCATAACCGGGGTTAAATCCTTTCTTTGCAAGCTCATGCGCCATCTCGCGCGGCTTAGCACCCAGCGTCGTTAGATCCTGGTCGTAAAACCAGAAGACGTACGGGGCATACTTGCTTTCAGGCAGCGAAAAATTACTGATCAGCTCCTGAAAAGAATCATTCGAGCGTTGTCCGTCATGCATATCCATCAACCTCCGCCGAGCCGTTCTGTCACAATACTGTCTGCTCTTTTATCCTCAGTTATTTTAAAGCATGAGGTGCTGAATGTCAAAGTAAATAACGGTGCAGCGCGCTGAAAAGGCATAACAAAAAGCCGGTGCAGTCTCTAATAAAAGAGATGCGTCCGGCTTTTAAAAAGCGCTTAACAACGCGTTTATTTCAGTTTTCCGTGGCTTCCTGCGATCCCGCGGTTTCCTTTTCCTTCAGCCTGTCCTCGCGCCTCACCTGCTCGATGCGCTCCGCCATGTACGATCCATATTCGATCGACTCATCCAAAGCGAAGTTCAGCTCCGGCAGCGTGCGGATCGTCATTTTCTGGCCGATCTGGTAGCGGATAAGGCCGGACGACGCCTTCAGCGCCTTCATCGCAGCCGTTTTCTCCTCATCGCTTCCGAGAAAACTGACGTAGATCTTGGCAAACTTCAGGTCTTTGGCAAGTTTCAGGCGCGTCACGGAGGTCACTACAGGAATGCGCGGGTCCTTCAGCTCGGTGCGGATGATGTCACTCACCACGCGCTTCATTTCGCTGGCAATTCTGTCGGTCCGTTCCATCAGGCCTTTTTAACCTCCTCCATCGTATAGCACTCGACAACGTCGTTGACCTTGATATCGTTGAAGTTCTCGAACGACAGACCGCACTCGTAACCCGTTGCCACCTCTTTCACGTCGTCCTTGAAACGCTTGAGCGAAGCGAGCTTGCCCTCGAACACGACGATACCGTCGCGAACGATTCGAACTTCGGAGTTGCGGACAATGTCTCCGTCGGTCACGTATGCGCCTGCGATCGTGCCCACGTTCGAAACTTTGAACGTCTGGCGGACCTGCGCGTGTCCGTGGATGACTTCCTGGAACTTCGGCGACAACATACCTGCGATAGCTGCTTTGATGTCGTCAATAGCGTCGTAAATGACGCGGTACAGCTTGATGTCGACTCCGGCGGCTTTCGCACTCTCGGAGATGTTCGCGCCGGGACGCACGTTGAAGCCGATGATGATGGCGTTGGAAACATCCGCGAGCGAAACGTCGGATTCGGTGATGGCACCGACAGCGCCGTGAATGACGTTGATCCTGACCTCTTCGTTGCTCAGCTTTTCGAGAGACTGCTTCACGGCCTCCACGCTGCCGACGACGTCCGCTTTCACGATGATATTCAGGTCCTTCATCTTTCCTGCTTCGATGAACGAATTCAGGTTCTCGAGAGACACCTTCGTCGTAGACTGGAGCGACTTCTCTCTGAGCTCGCTGCGCCTCGTATCGACCAGATGCTTGGCCAGGTGCTCATCCTCTACTACGTAGAAGAGTTCGCCCGCCTCGGGCACTTCCGGAAGACCGGTGATCTCGACAGGAGTCGAAGGGCCGGCTTTCTTGATGGTCTTACCCTTATCATCCGTCATCGTTCTTACGCGGCCGAACGTAACGCCCGAAACGATAGCATCGCCCGTGCGCAGAGTACCGCGCTGAACGAGCAGCGTCGCTACGGGACCCTTGTTTTTATCAAGTTTAGCCTCGATGATCGTACCTTTAGCCTGGCGGTCCGGATTAGCCTTGAGCTGCAGAACGTCAGCGCTCAGCAGCACCGTCTCGAGCAGCAGCTGGATGTTCATACCGGTCTTCGCAGACACGGGAACGAACGGCACGTCGCCGCCCCAGTCCTCGGAAACGATATCATATTTAGCCATCTCGGTCATAACACGCTCGAGGTTCGCACCCTCTTTATCCATTTTATTGACCGCGACAACGATCGATACTTTAGCCGCTTTGGCGTGGTTGATCGCCTCTATCGTCTGAGGCATCACGCCGTCATCGGCGGCAACGACAAGGATAGCGACGTCGGTGACCATTGCACCGCGCTGACGCATTGCGGTGAATGCTTCGTGGCCGGGCGTGTCAAGGAACGTGATCTTTCTGTCTCCGATCCTGACCATATACGCACCGATGTGCTGCGTGATCCCGCCTGCTTCTCCGGCCGTAACGCTCGTGGAACGGATCGCATCAAGGAGCGAAGTTTTACCGTGGTCAACGTGGCCCATTACAACTACGACTGGCGGTCTTTCGACGCTGCCTTCGTCGTTGTAATCGTCGGTGTCGTCAAACAGTCTTTCTTCGTCGGTTATGACAACTTCCTGCTCTGCTTCGATGCCGAATTCGGATGCGATCAGTGCAGCGGTGTCGAAGTCAATGACCTGGTTCTGCGTCGCCATCGTGCCCATTAGCATGAGCTTTTTGATGACTTCGGCAGCTGTTTTTTTGATGAATTCGGCGAATTCTTTCACTGTCATCGATGCGGGAAGAGTTACATTCGTAAGCGTGCTTACAGGCGGCTGAGCGGCCTTTACCTCCGCACCCTGCTTCACGTCTCTGCGGCCGGTCCTTGCCGAACGCTTCTGAGCGTGCGTGTCATCGGGATCGTAGCCTGCATGGTAATTATCCGCATAAAGGTCGTTTACACCGAGCGTCGTACCGATAAGGTTGCGCTCTTCTCTGTATTTCACCTTTCCGTTTCCGCTTCTCGTAGCATCGCGCTTGCTGATCGGCTTCTGGGTCTTCTCCTGATTCTTCTCGCCCTTGTCGAAAAGCTTTCCTGCGTAGTCGCGTCTGGGCTCCTGCTGAGCGACCGACGGGTTTACGGAAGGTATCGCCGGTCCTCTGCCGCGGCCCTGGCCGCTGCCGTAACCGGCGCCTGCGCCCTGTCCGCGCCCCGCGCCTTCTCTTGCATAACCCTGGCGCGCGTCATCGCCCTGGAATCCGCCTGTGCGCGGACCGGTGCGCTGGTCGTCCTTGTTCCTGGTATACGGACGACCTGCCGCCCCCTGCCCGCCTTGAGCCGGCCTTTCGGGGCGCGCCGCAG